>CANGAC010000017.1 GCA_947451425.1 Bacteriovoracaceae bacterium
AAAATGCGTGTGATGCAGCAGCTTGGCGTTCCGTACACTGACGAAGAAGTTCTGAAGTCCGTTGAAACGGCCCAGCTCCAGGCAAAAGGCATCGCCGATGAACTCGCTCAGAGTGGAGTTCCTGCGAAAGTTGCCGAGATGGATATCGTTTCTCTCATCGCCTACATCCAGAGAATCGGAATGGATTACACGTCGATGCCGGATGAGGAAATTGCGGCGGAGGGTAAATGAAACAGGAAGTATTAAAAGCTTTCGATCTCCCATGGCTCCCGGTCATTGCCCTTGTCCTTTTTGTGACAAGCTTTGTCCTCTACACATGGTGGACCTACCGGGCAACAAACAAATCTCATTACGAACAGGCCGGGAACATCCCGCTGGATGACAAGGACATCGCATGAAGAACAAAGAAGAAAAGAATCAGGTTGAGGAAAGCGAAAAGCACCTCCTTCTGGATCACGACTATGACAATATCCAGGAATTCAATTACCCGCTCCCGAGCTGGTGGAACGGAATCTTCATCATCTGTATCGTCTTCGCCGGCGGTTACTTCCTCTATTACCAGTTCCTCGGAGGGCCATCGCTGAAAGACGAGTTCACTGTCGAATACAAAGTGATCTTAGAGAAACAGGCCGCTTTCAAAAAACTGAACGCCACGTTCAATCCGGAATTCTACCAGAAGATCCTCGCCGACAATGGTGTCGCAAAAGGCGAAGAGGTTTACGAACTCAACTGCATGCCTTGTCACATGGAACAAGGTCAGGGAGACGTGGGACCAAACCTCACGGATGATCACTGGCTGATTGCGAAGGGAACTCCGGAAACAATTTATCCGGTGGTCTTTAACGGAAGTGAGGCGAACGGGATGCCGGTGTGGAGTGAACTCATTTCGAAAGAAGAAATGTACCAGGCCGTGGCCTACATCATGACTTTCCATAATAAATTCGTGAAAGGCAAAGAACCACAGGGTGAAAAAGTTGCAGAAAAGTAAGAACATCTTCGAACTCGATCCCGAAAGACTTGCGACCACCGATGAGGATGGTCACCGGGTCTATTTGTATCCGGAAAAGGTGACCGGAAAATGGCACGACAGAAGAAGTATCGTTTACTGGTTCCTGATCGGATTTTATCTGGTTCTCCCGTGGATTAACATCAACGGGAAGCCGGCACTCAAAGTGGATATTTTTCACAGAGAATTTGTTTTCCTGGGGGGCACCATTCACGGAGTGGAACCCATCCTCATGTTCTTAGCACTCATCTCGGGGCTTTTCTTCATGGCCTTCATGACCAGTGTCTTCGGGCGCGTTTGGTGCGGCTGGGCCTGTCCGCAGACCGTCTTCATTCAGTCGATCTTCCTGAAGATCGAGGCACTCATTGAAGGAACACCGAAACGAAGACGAGACCTCGATGTGGCTCCGTGGAACGCAGAAAAAATTCTGAAGCGGTCTCTGAAGTGGGGGATCTACCTTCTCATCTCACTTCACATCGCTCACACCTTCGTCGGTTACTTCGTTGGCCCCCGGGATCTTCTTCTCATGTCACTTCATTCTCCCCTCGAGAACTGGCCTTTGTTTTTAGCGACCATGATTCTCACCGCGATTTTTCTCGCGGACTTCGGATGGTTCCGCGAACAGTTCTGTCTCGTCATGTGTCCCTATGGAAGAATCCAGTCCGTCATGATGGATGATAACTCTCTCGTCGTTGCGTATGATGTGGCCCGCGGCGAACCCAGAACCGGAACAGTTCCAAAAGGCAGTGAAGGGGACTGTGTGAACTGCTATCACTGCGTGAAGGTCTGTCCCACCGGGATCGATATCCGTCGGGGAACGCAGCTCGAGTGCATCCAGTGCACGATGTGCATCGACGCCTGCGACAACATCATGGACCGTTTAGGGAAACCGCAAGGCCTCATAAAGTATGCCTCCGGTTCCGGAAAAAAACATAAAGTGCTTACTCCTCGCTCCACGGCTTATGGGCTGATTGGCCTGGGTCTTCTTGGGCTGTTCTTCTTTTCCCTGAATGCGAGCACGCACCTTACTCTCGTTTTCCTTCGCTCGAAAATTCCTTTCACCGTCACACGGGAAGGGAAGGTCATGAATAACTTCCAGCTCAAACTCACTCACCAGGGGAGTACGACTCCGGCGATTGAGTTCCGGATTAAAGAACAGAATCTTTCGGACAAGATTGAGATCATCACTCCCAATCATCCGACGATAGTTAACGATGCAGATAAGAAGATCATGATCTTCTTCCGCTTTGACCCGACGATCCTGGTCGGCGGACAAGTGAAGGCCACTGTCCAGGTGGAAGACGCCCTCACGAAAACAATGATTGCTGAGAAGGAGGTATCGCTTGTCGGACCTGACCACTAATTTTCTTCCGATCGCTTCTCTTGTTGCAGGACTTTCCGGAAGTCTCCACTGTGTGGGGATGTGCGGAGGACTTGTCACCGCTAGTTGTTCCGGTGGCAAAGACGTTCTGAAATATCAAATGGGTCGCCTTCTCGGTTACTCGGTCCTCGGAGGGCTGGCGTTTCTCATGGGATCTGCGCTCAAGGGCCTCATCTCTGTGTCGTGGGCGCCATTTGTTTCCGGTATTCTCCTGGGGGCGATGTTCATCTACTGGGGTGTGCAGAGTTTCCGCGGGAAAAAAGCCGAGCTTCCTCTGCCGAAATTTCTTCATCATGCTTACCGCTATCTCTTCAGAAACGTCGCCGGAAATTCCGGAAGTCTTCGCTCGTTTGTCGTAGGATTTCTTTCCCTGATGCTTCCGTGTGGACTCATCTATGGAGTCGTGATCGCAGCGACGGCGCTGGGATCATTCCACCAGGTGCTGCTCTCTCTTCTTTTCTTCTGGCTTGGCACTTTACCGGCGATGGTCGTGGCCCCGCAACTCGTCCGGAAAGTCCTGAACCCACTCCGCGCGAGACTTCCGAAAGTGTACGCCACGGTTTTCATTGTGGTGGGAGTCGTCACCATCATCGGGCGCCTTCAGCTCATCGCTCCTGCCACCAGCAGTGTGCATGAAACTCCTGAAGCGAAGGTTCATCATTGCCATTGAGGCCGGAATTCTGAGAAACTTGTCTCATGAATTCACGCCCCATCGGCATTTTCGATTCAGGTCTTGGCGGTCTCACCGTCCTGAAAGTTCTCGCAAAGAACTTTCCGAACGAATCCTTCGTTTACCTGGGCGACATTGCCCGCCTGCCATACGGAAATAAATCTCCTGAAACGATCAGAAAATACGGCGATCAGATCCTGCGCTTTTTAAAAGACCAGGACGTGAAGGCGATGGTCATTGCCTGTAACTCCGCCTCGACGGTTTATCTCGGGGAGAAATTCTTTGAGGGGATTCCGCTTTTAAACGTGATTGAACCGGGAGCGAGAGCTGCACTTGAAAAGGGCACTTCTACAATTGCCGTTCTGGGGACAAGTGCCACGATTAGATCACACGCTTATGAGCAAACCATCAAAACCCTGAGTTCAAAAACAACCGTGGTGGAAATCGCCTGTCCCTTATTCGTTCCCCTCGTGGAAGAGGGTGTGGTCCACAACGAGATCACCGATCTCGTGATCAAGCGCTATCTCGAGAAAGTGAAGGCCGACAAAATCGGAACCGTCATTCTGGGTTGTACCCACTATCCGGTACTGGCCGATGACATCCGGAAATTCCTCGGAAATGTGAACCTGGTGGAGTCGGGGGAGGTTCTCACCCGGGAACTCAAGTCCTTGAATATCCCATCAGGGAGCGGTACCCGACAGATCCGCGTGTGTATTACCGACGTCACCGACCACTTTGAGCGCCTCGCCAAGGAGCTTATGGCACCGGAAAGACTCGGGCCCCTGGAAAAAATTGTCCTCTAAAAAACATTCATCTTAGTCTCAGGGATTCCCGCTCTCCTCCGATAAGTTTCGGGTAAGGAGAACCCACATGTCTGATAAAAAAGTCGTCGATTTTAACGAGAAAAGAAAAAAGAGCATTGAGCAGAAGCGCAGGACCTTCGAGCGCGTGGTTTTCCAGGAATTCCTCGGTGTAGAAACCGTTGTGGATGACCAGGGATCGGGCTTTCCGATCAAGTTTCTCGATATCTCAAAAGAGGGATGTAAGCTCCAGCTTCCGTTCACTCTCAAAGCAAAAAACCAGTTCACGTCAGGGAAAGAAATCACTCTGAAACTCTTCTTCACGAAGGGCACATATCTTCCAGCAGTTGTGACGATTCGACACGCTTCTGAATATGTGGATAAGGATGGACACGCATGGCTTCAGCTCGGGGGCGTTTTCGACACGACCCTTCCAAGTTATAAGGCCCTCGCATCATTCACAGAGTTCATGTACCAGTACGCAGAGTTCAGCTGCGTCGATAAGGGCGAACAGAAAGTCCTTTTCTTCTAAACGACTAAAGATAATTTTGTTACAATCAAGGCCTCCTTCGGAGGTCTTGTTTTTTATGAAGCTCGCCATTCTGGGTTCATCCCCGTTAGCACTTGAGGCCGCGTTGCGCTTCCATTTTCATGGGGCCAGTCTCACGTTGTTTTCCGGGAAGGAAGAACCGGTCGAATGGTCCGGCGAAAACACCACTCACTTAGGCATCCGCACTCTCATCGAAACGGGTGTGGCGACGAAGCCCTTCGATTCGTACGCGGCCTGGAAAGAGTTCTATCAGAAGCCGCTGATGACTTTCCTGCGCCAGCATCAGGTCGTCAAAGAACACGAAGTGGTGTCGGTCACCAAACGCTTCCTTTCCCAGGAAGAAGAAATTCCCGGAAAGTCGCGCTTCTTTGATCTCTTCCGCGTGATCTATGAAATGAACCCGCAGGAATTTATCTCGGAACAGAAAGAAACCAATCCGGATCTTTATCACAAGCTCTCGGAAGAATTCATGGGGTCTCTGCAGTCGACCCTTGAGATGTACGAGGATTTCGATCTCGTGCTTGATCTCCGCTATCCGATGGTCACGAAGTCCATGGCGGTCACGGGACGGGCCTTGGGTGAGAAGAGGATCAATCCTGCCAAAGTTATTTATGGCCTCGAGACACTGAAAAACCTCCCGGCAGACACTGACCGTGACATCGCTGTCATTGGTTCGGGCAAACTCGCGGCGGAAGTCATCCTGAAACTCGAAAATTGGCTGAAAGACCCGCGCATGAATCTCTTTGTTGTCACAACGGACGCTGATCCGTTCGCGGGAAATAAAAAGATCGCTCACATCCTCGAAGCGATGGATCGGGACGTGGAAGCAGAAATCGTGAAGTTTGAGAAAAAGCTTCGCGAGTGGCAGGAGCTCGATGATTTCGTCCAGGTGAAATACCCGAAACCTGCGGAACCCATTCCGAGACTCAATTTCTTCTCCGGTCACAATGTCTCGGCGGTGGATGAGCTCATCGATAGGAAGAGACTCTTTCTCACGCTGGAGTTCCCGGAGTTCCGCGAAGGGAAAAAGCATCCGTTAAATAATCAGCTCGAGCTCAAAACTCTCGGCGTGGATAAGATTTTTGTCGCCCTTGATCCTGTGAAAAAAAATGTCACTGAGAATCTGCGGATTCTCGAGCCGGGCTACTTCGATGTCACTCCTGATAACTGGGAAAGTGATCTCGTGAAACTGAAAGGTATTGAAGATGAAATTTTTAAACTGTTTAGTCCTGCTGATACTCATTAGCTGCGGTGGCAATGAAGTCAAACGGAACCTGGAAGAAACTTCGTACCGCTCGTCGGGTGTGGAGCAGTTCTTCCTTCCGGAACTCCCGGCGTGGGCCAACAGCTCTCCCTCCGGCAGATGTTTCAAATCATCCTCATTTCTCTATATGGATTTCAAAAAACTCGCCGCGAATTACCAGCTGACGTATCCGGAGATGATTGAGCTTCAGGCCCAGTACAATGACCGTCTCGAATCGTATTTCCGCTCAACAACGTTGAGATTTTTAAAGCCCGTGGAAGAGGCGAGTTTTTTTGCGAACACACTTGAGCAGGTGAGAGGCGGAGTCCGCCAGTTCAAGCTCCCGAACGTCAAAGAAGTCGATGTCATCTGGCTCGATGGATTCATCGCAGACAATAAGATTGCGGAGCTCAAGAAAATGGCGACGACGGGGAAGTTCGATGAAAAACTTCCGATCATGTTCTCGGCCTGTTTTTCCAAACAGGCCCTGTCGAACTGGCTCTCGGAACAGAATCTTGACCAGGTGGGGTTCTACCTTCTGTCAGCTGAGTGGCTTAACCCTTACTCAAGTACCCTTGCTCTCAAGCCCCGCCTCAGAGTGGAGATTGAGAAAATGGTGAACCATTCCATGAAAATTAATATCATCACTCCCGATCACAACAATTTAATTCCCACAGAGATTATTACTCAATAAGGAGAACACATGTTCAATTCAATGAAGCAGGAAAAAATTAATCATAAAGAAGAAGTCGGAGGGCTCTCGGCCATCTTCAAAACCACCATGGGTGATTTTGAAATCGAACTTTTTGCGAAAGAAGCCCCGGAAACAGTCTGGAATTTTGTGAACCTCGCGGAAGGCAGACAGAAAACGGCGAAGGAAGGAAATTTCTACGACGGACTCGTTTTTCATAGAGTAATCCGCGGATTCATGATCCAGGGTGGATGCCCGGAAGGCTCCGGTCGTGGAGGTCCTGGTTACAGATTCCAGGACGAATTCGTTCGCGATCTCCGGCACTCAGGCGAAGGCATTCTCTCGATGGCGAACGCAGGTCCGGGAACTAACGGTTCTCAGTTCTTCATCACTTTAGGGGCGACACCGCACCTCGATGGCCGTCACACTGTCTTCGGAAAAGTTGTGAAGGGCCTGGATGTCGTGAAAAAAATCGGCGACACTCCAACGGGAGCAATGGATCGCCCGAAAACTGACGTTGTCATCAATCACGTTGAGATCGTTCGTAAATAGCATTTTTGTTGCCTGCACTCTTTAACTGAGTGCAGGCCTGTATCGCCGAATCAAGAGTTTCTCACTAAAACATGATTTGGTTGTGCTGAAGGCGGCGGTTAGCTGCTCTTGCTACCCTGAGGAGGAGATTCTTTCAGGGGGCCAGCATGAAAATACCTTTCTTACTTTGTTTTCTCTCACTCTTCCTCGCCGTTTCCTGCGGCAGTGACAACGATAACAGTGATAAAGATCCTGTGGCCCAGACTGAGCAACCACAGAATGAGGATGATCCAACTCCCGCTCCCTCGCGCTACTCCGAAATTAAACTCCAGACCACTCAGCACGTCGGACCTTTCTTTGATCATACCCTGCAGATGGATCTCGGAAGAAGGCCCGTATTCTTCTCCGCCAATTTTCAGGCGCAACCGGGCGAGATAACCATTCCGGAAGCGATCCGGGCATGTAACTTTCAGTTTACGATCAGTGACGTGCAGGCCACTAAACTCGAGGCCCTCGGCAATCGCCTGCGTTTTTGTAAACGTGACTGGGAGTTTGAAGACGAGCAGGTCGACTCCACCGGCTCCAATACCATCCGGGCGACCGAGCAGAACGGGACGGTGACCGAGGCCTACAAGAATGACCTGGGAAGGGATCTTCACATAGACCAGACCTGGCTTTGCGCCGGGAAAACGGCATTCTATAACTACGTCAAAACCCTTACCCGTCCGAAGGTCCCGGATTCCTGTCCTCCGGGGGCATTAAGTAAGTTTTAGGCATCAATCTTTAGGGAGTACAAATTACATTTGTGCTCCCGTTTTCCCTCTGTCCGCGGTATGCATTCCCCCGTAACTCCATCAAGGAATGCGTATGATCCGGACTCTTTTCCTCAGCACTGTGTTTCTTTCAGCTTCAGCGATGGCGATGCCAGCACTCAAGCACCATCTCGATCTCGAACTCACCGGCCGCGAATATTTGAACCTTCTTGAGAACGCCCCGAAAGCGAAGAAGAATAAAATCCTCTCCGGCGAAGATCTCGAGATCGAAAGATTCCTCGCCATTGGTAAGAGAAATCTTCAGTGGGTGGATTTCGTGAACGCCGGTCGTTCGGCCGACAGAAAACTTTCTCTCTCTTCCCCTGCGACTCAAAACGGAAACGGCCCGGAAGCTCCGAGATTTTACAACTTCAAGATGATCAAGAATAAGTGGAAGGTTCTCGAATCTCTGATTCCGGCACCACTTAAGAAAATCGTTTTCGGTGGCGGAGAGTTTACCACGGACATCGGTGTGACTGATCGCGAGTTCATGGAATGGCTTTTCCAGGTGGACTCTGCGTACCAGATCGCTGCCCGCTACAAGATGATGCTTCCGTACAAGGATGAGATGAAGGGACTCGCGGCTTACGATGTCCGCGGATATTTAAATCTCAAAGACGAAGAAAATCTCGACGCCAAACTTTCTGATTTCGAAAACCAGTCTGACATGAAACAGGCGAGCCTCGAAAGATCTCTCATGATGATCTGTATGAACGCTGAGAAGAAGCGTCCGGATTGCCGGAATGAACTCAAAGCTGCCCGTACAGCAAACACTCTGGTTGCTTTCAAGGACCAGTATCTTCCGGCCGGCGAAGGTCTCTACAATTATTTCTTCACCATCGCAGGAACGCGTCCGGACGCTGTCTGGACTTCAGCTGATCCGGATACGATGACGATTCCGTTCGCGAATCCGAAGAACGATGCGGTCCTGAGCTACATCCGCGACAACGTCCAGGATGAGTGGCAGTGGAACGGTTGGAAACTCATTCTCGATTTCGTTGATTCAGAAGATCCGACGATGACTCACATTGTGTACGAAGAAGGGGCGACTCCTCACGTGGACAATGCTCCGGGCACGACGATCACGATGGACGCCAATTCTCCGCTCTCAGAATACGACGTTCAGTGGACCATCCGCCATGAGTACGGCCACGTGATCGGCTTCGTGGACTGTTACCACGAGTTCTATGACGAGGAAGCTGAGGCGTTTGTCTCTTACCAGCTCGATATCACCAACGTGATGTGCTCCCGTCGCGGGAAGCTCCAGCAGACTCATTTCGATGAGTTAAAGCGCGTGTACTTTAAGCCATAGTGTTCAATTTCTGGACGGTCCCTGTAAGAGGGGACTGACCCGGATAATTTCAAGAGATTTCTTATAAAATGGGGCCATGAAGATCATCTTCCTGGCCCTTTTTGTTTGTGGCTTAGCCTTCGCCGAAGGTTATGAAAACTATGACGGGGTCCGGATTCATTCATCGTGCCTTGAGGCTTTTGGAAATGATTTTCCTGCGAAAGTTCAGGAAGGATTTAAGAAAGGGATCGCTTGTCTCAAAACGCTCCCGCTGGAAAAAACTCCTTTAGAGAATCTCAAAAATCTGGAAGAAAATTATCAGGGTAAAATCATGATTGCTTGTCATGAGCCTGTGGAGGGATTTTCTTCCCCGACGGTAGACGCTCATGCTTCCGGATACGATGGTCAGGAGATTCCAGGAATTGGTCTGGTTCATCCTTTTATGTCATTCAATGCTTCGAGAAAGGACATATTTCTCTCACGTCCTGGGTTTATTGGCCAAGTCGCCTTCCATGAATCCATTCATCACCTTGGTCTTAGTCATGGAAAGTCTATCGAGTATCCCTATGCCTGTGAGGAGTGCTGCTTTAATGATGATCCTGCGACGAAAGAGGCTGCTTGCCGGATCTGTCAGTCGGATTATCCCCAAGGCGTTTACAGTGAAAAATACGGAGTTGATCTCGAAAAATTGGTGAATAAATCAAATTTCTGGATTTCCTTTGATGCCGGAAAAATCTTGAAAAGGGCGATTCTCCTTCATCCGGATTCCGTCATCTTCCGGGAACTCATCCTCGATTATGATCTCTACTCCAATCCGCTTTCCATTCTCTCCGCGAGGCTCTGGAAGGATCAGTTTTCTTCTCCGGTCATCACATTAGTCAGTCAAAGAGAGATTCCGGAACTTATCTTAGAGTTTGCCCAGAAGGCACTTGAGGCAAGGCTGGCGATCTTCGATGAAAAGAATTTTGAGAAGGCCTCGATGATCTATGAAGAGATGCAGGTTCAGGCACTGGTGGAATTGAGAGTGGTGGATGATAAGAAGGCCAGACGTCTTGGGAAAGCGGTGATGGATGACATTGATACGGTTTGGTCTGAATTGACTGAAGAGAAGAAGACCCGGATTGATAAGAATTACTCAGAAATCAAGAATGCCATAAAATAGGGCCCGGCATTCGCCGGACCCAGTGAACAAAATTATTTCTTCGTGACGTCACACTTGTAAGTCTGAACGAAACCGAAGCCGAAACCCGGAACACCCTTCCCGACAATTGAGATCTGAGTCTTTTCCGGAACGATGATATCTCCGCCCTGGATTTCGTTACCTGTGATCACGTACGTGTTGCACATCGGACAGCGGGCAACTTTCTTCTCGATCTTTACGTTCACCATTTCACCGAGGTTAACGTCTGACAGACATTGCTTCACTTGTGGGTGAGACATCACACCTGCCATCTCGACGGCTTCAGGTCCCATGACGGCTCCGAAAGCGACACTTGAAACGAGAACGAGAGAAGCGATAAACATTTTCATAAAAACTCCTGTTGATTGGGTTAAGCGGGGCGATCATAACTGAGATTGGGATCAGGGGATGAGGGCCTGAAAAGATTACGTGTTGCGGATTTTCCTGCAACGATGGCAAGCGGATTAGTCGGGTTAGATAACCCTTTGCAATAAGAGCAATCTTATATTGAAGCAGCACCGGGATCGTGACAGAATTTTGCCACAAAATCATTTACCGCCATCACAAGGATCGTGATCATGGAACCCTCTCAGAAGCGTAAGCTGGGCTTTGGCCTGGGTATAGCCGGCGCTGTCGCCCTCGGTGCTTCTCTTCTTTATTTTTTCCCGCTGAAAAAAGATACCACTCCTGCTGTTTCGACAACCGCCACTCCGGCAGCAGCGGCAACTCCCGATTTGGGAACAGCGGCCCGCGGGGGAATCATCGATTCCACTCTACCGGATGATATCGATAATCTCGGAAGTGGGCGCTCGCCGGATCTTGTGGTGAACACCACGGCCTTCACCACATTGTGGAGAGATATTCTCAAGGCGAAAGTGGCGAAGACCATCGTGAACGAGGATCTTCTTTTTTACTACGAAGAATCGGAATCGCATCTGTCTCTCAAAGGATCAGTGAAGCGGATCGCCTTCGAGCGCGACATGACAGTTCTCGATGATATCTTTGCGTATGTCCTCGACCGACCTCTGAAGCTTGCGTTCTGGAAGGGCTATCACGGGCGGCTCAATCACTTCTTAGGCATCACCAATCGCTCGGGCCTCACCGATGTGATGACAAAACTTGGTGAGATGACTCTTGATGATAAGCAGCTCGCCATTTCTTCAACCAAAGAAATTAACGGAAAGAAAGTGAATGTTTTCAAACTTTCTTACGGAGCAGGCGACACGCTCTATTTCTATGCCGATGGGGATGATCTGATTTTCTCATCGAGCACCTACATCCCTCATCCGGATGCAGAGATGCGGAAAAAACTTTTCCCGGAAAGTGACCTCGCGCTGAAAGACGGAGAGAAGCACGCGCTTCTTGCCGGAGCAAACTTTCTTTCGTTCGGGTATCAGTTCTTTTCACCGGATCTTGAAAAAGTCCGGTTCGTCTTCGGGAAAGACGGTTGGGAGAGCTCGCTCTTCTCCGGAAAAGACATGGAAGACGTGGGTCTTCTCGCAGCTGTTCCGGTGTATCCGGCCGCGTGTTCCTTTGCGCCGGTCTCGATGGAAAGGGTGGAGAAGATTCTTGATTTGCCGGAAGACCTCAAGGGAAAATTCTCTGAGGAAGTGGGAGTCTGCTGGTACGAGAGCTCCGATGTCTTCACTCCGCTTTTTGTTTTCAAAGGGAAAGAGAATTTCAAGCCAGCGCAGTTTAAGTCTGTGTTTGAGACGGTGACAGGAAGTTTTGAGAAGGGGATTCTCACGGACGCAGAGAAGACGGAACGCGAAGCCCAGATTGAGCGCATGAATAACGGCGAATCAGTTTCGGATCTCATCCGCGCGACGAAATTCGTAAAGCCCTTTGCGTCTCAGGAAAAAGCGACTGCCAATTCCTGGAAACTCTCGCGTGAAGTTTCTTCACCATGGGGCACATATGAAGCATCGAAGTCAAAAAACGTCGAAGACATGAGATCAAGAAGATTCTTTGTCGTAACTCTGGCCCAGCATAAAGAATTCATGTTCTTTTCGCCTGACGATAAGCTGGTGGATAACGCAATCGCGGCTCTCGATAAGAAATATCCCAATGCCGGGGACCTCATGAAGAACGGCGAGTTTCCGCTCTTCCTTCTCGATCCCTCGCGCTTAGGAAAGATGATGAAGGAATCGATGCTCGACAGTCTTCCGATGGCGGAGGAATCTCTCTTCCGTGACAGTCTCACGACGAAACTTTTCCCGGCGCTCGCTAAGCTCGACAAGGAAAAGCCGGTCATTGCGATTCTCAATAAGGCGAAAGACGGTATGTGGAAGGAAGTGGAATGGCGTACTTACTCCTCCCGCTGATCTTTTCCTTCGCTCTGGCGGGGGAATTGCACTTAGATCAGAAACAGGAATCCGCTTTCAGGGGATGGTTCACACGTATCGTGTGGGAGCAGTTCCGTTTCCAGGCGAACAAACGCTGGAATCATCGCGACTGCGCGGGACTCGTGCGTTTTGCGCTGAAGGAAAGTTTTGTTTCGCATGATCCGGACTGGAAGAAAAAGAATTCCGTCTCTCCGATGCTCACTCCGCCGGAAATAGATCTTTCAACAGATCAGAGAAAAAATATCCCGGACACCGGCTTTGAGCGCGCGATCGGGCTCGTTCAGAACAGAACCCGACTTATTTCCCGGAACATCAATGATGCCCTTCCGGGAGATCTTCTTTTTTATGATTTTGGTGAGACCCAGCATCTCATGATCTGGATGGGCCAGTACGTGGCCTATCACAACGGGAACCCGAATCAGCGCGACACTGGACTTAGAAAATTACATCCGCATACATTAATGACATGGAAGGATACACGATGGCGACCTCTCGAGCACAATCCCAACTTTGCCGGTATTTTTCGTTTCTCATTCTTGCACTGATCTTATCAGGAAGAACGGAAGCAAAAGATTTCGAGCCCAGCCGCTTTCAGTTAATTGACGGCGCAAAGTTTTATCTTCTTTCCGAAGAGACTTTCGGCTCCGGCGAGAACGCAAAAATTCGCCTTGAGGCCCAGCCGTATGCGGCCAGTGCCAACTCGGGTGTGGATCTGCGACTCTACCGCGTACCGAATCCGCTGAAGTTCCTGGAGGCCCAGAAAAACCTTCACCGTCCGAAGACGGAAGGGATTTACCGAGGAGAAGGAATCCGGAACGCCGTTCATTTCGTGTGGGACGTGATCTACAAAAAATCCCGCCTTGTCTGGCAAAGAATCCTTTCTGCGACGACGAGACAGAAAGCCGTCACCGCCAACCCATCTTTTAAACAGATTCCTGCGCATACTTATAAAACTCCGCTGGAGAACAATCCCCAGTTCGGTTTCCTTCCGGGGTACACTCTGGTTCAGTCGTTCCGCTATCCGCTTCAGTTTGCTAAACCGATTGCACCCAAAGATGTGAAGCTCGATGGATCGAGTTCAAACTTCCTGGCGGCGAAAGAAGGAACGATCTACGTTCCCTTCGGGAAACTCGCTCCGGGTTTATATATCGTTGAAGGGATCCTGGGAAAATACCGCGCGAACTGCTTACTCTTTGTTTCCGATACTGTCGCCGTGACAAAGATTTCTTCCGATGAACTCTTTGCCTGGACCGTTAACCGGACCACCGGGAAAAAAGTCACCCAGGCCAAACTCAATTTCACGGATGGTTTGGGACGCCTGGGCTCAGGTGTAACGGACGGATCCGGAGTTTATGCCCTCAAGAAAAAAGACCTCGAACGCGCCTATGTCTTCGGTGAGGACAAAGACGGTGGAGTCTTTGTCTCTGAAAACTTCTACTACGATTCAGAAATCTACGCTCACAAAATTTACATCGTGACCGATCGTCCCCTCTATCGCCCGGGTGAAACTGTTTTCTTTAAAGGTGTCGGGCGCGATTTTAAAAACTCACTCGATTCCGTCGTTCTTCCGGACGGAAAAGCAAAACTCACGATCATGGATCCTTCCGGACTCACGGTGTGGCAGAAAAATCTCACTGTCTCTCAGGGAACTGTCATGGGTTCATTCCCGCTTCCCACGGAAGCCGTGAGTGGGGGATATGAATTAAATCTCCAGGTCCACGGAAAAGAACATACGTCTTTCATTCGTGTCGCCAATTTTGTGAAGCCGCACTTTGAAGTGGACGTGGATCTCGAGGAAAAAAATCTCTCTGTCGGAAAACCGATCGAGGCTTTAGTCACGATGAGATATCCGAATGGTCTTCCGGTGAAAGCTGCAGACGTGGAAGTGATCGTGAGGAAACAAAGACTCACGATGGTGGAAGGAGAACTCCAGGGACTCGAAGCCTTCCCGGTGGAGCTCAAGACCTCTGAAATGAAATCAGACGCCAAGGGAATGGTAAAGATTGCGATACCTGCGATGGATTTTGCTTCCCGGCTTATCATTCAGGTGAAAGCAACGGATGAGATGTCTTACCGGGTGAATAAATCTAAAGAAGTTCTTGTGACAAGTGAGTCCGGCTTCCTTGAAATCATTGCCGAGAATGAGTTCTCCGCTCCGGGGAAAGAAGTGGAATTCAAAATCCAGTCCCAGGAAGGAAAAAAGAAAGTTGATCTTGATGGTTACAAGGTCGAGATCATCCGTCTCGAAGATCAGTCTAAAGAAATGACTGAAGTTGACGGCGATGAATTCGAGCACGAATTCAAAAAGCCCGGAAACTACGCCATTCACCTCGTGAAAAATAATCTCGTCGTCGCCACCAGCTCACATTGGGTAGAAGGCGAAGGACTGGGAACGGTGAACGGGACGATTGATATCGTCTTTGATAAGGACATCTATCAGCCGGGAGAAATGGCGAAGTTCTTCATTAACTTCCCGGAAAACGTCGACGAGGCCCTCGTGACTCTTGAGCGTGATAAGGTGGAGCGCTTCTCGCTGGCGTCGGAAGGCAAAGACTGGCTCACTCTGAAAAAGACATCTCCCAAATCTTTCAGCGGCAGTCTCAAGGTTGAGGAATTCTACGCTCCCAATATGACGTTCTCGGTGGTCTATGTTCGCGGGGGGAAATTTGTCTTCCAGAACAAGGGCATCCAGGTCGAAGTTCCGAAGATCAATATCTCCGTGAGTTTTGATAAGCCCCGGTACCTTCCCGGTGAAACCGTCACGATGGAAATTGAGACCACTCTCAAAGGGCGCGCGATCGCCAGTGAACTTGCCGTCGGTGTGGTGGATGAAACGATTTACTCCCTTCAGGCCGAGCTCGGTCCGACGATCTTTGATTTCTTCTATCACGTGAGACGCAACCAGGTGAAAACGTCCGCGAGTCTGGCGTTCCATTCCTTTGATGCTGCGGTTTCCGCCGTTGATCTCGGAACTCCTGAGAATACTTACCAGGACAGAAGTATCAAGCTCATGAAAGACCGCGCGAGACGCGAAGACAAGGACACGGCCTACTGGAAGCCGGATCTCAAAACGGACGGCGATGGAAAAACCAAAGTCACGTTCCGCATGCCGGATTCCATCACCAAGTGGAGAGTCACCGCCCGCGCTCATTCCGGGAATTTCTCTGTCGGGCAAAGAACCGCCCTCGTGGAATCCTTCAAGAGCTTCTATCACACCTACGTGGGACCAAAGTATTTCCGGAAGGGTGATAAGCCCGATCTTCACTACCTTATTTTCAACAACACCGGAAAAGACGCTGAGATTGAACTTGATATTGGTTCTGCCGGAAAAAAATCCCTCAAAGTGGGACGCGAGCCCGCGTATCTTAACTTCGATAAGAAGTGGGACAATGAAACGGAGCTCTCGAGTGATCTCATCGCCGACGGGAAGTCGATCGATAAACTGAAAACAGCGATCACGGTGGATGAGAAAGCGTGGCTGAGTGATTTCGTCCTCGCGAGTGGAGAAAAGATTCCAGCCGATGCGAAGAAAATCCGTGCCTATCCGATGAACTCTTCATCTGAGAAAGTCTTAAGTGCGCTCGACACCCTCTGGGAATACCCGTATGGATGTGTGGAGCAGACTTCAAGTCGACTTCTTCCGCTCGCCCTTGCGTACACCGCTCTTGAGAAAAGTTCCGCGACCGGAGAAGTCTTACCCAAAATCCAGAGACGGATCGCCAGTGCGCGCGGACGGCTTGTCCGGATGGCCGGACCCAATGCCGATTTCACCTGGTGGGGAGATCTCACCGGCGGAAGCCTTCTCATGAAAGTTTACGCGTTCTACACAGATTTCTACGCATCTAAGTCTTTAGGCATAGATCTGCCGAAGGCCAACTGGGAAAGTCTTCTCGTGGATTACAAAGACAAGTCCGGTGATGTGGATCTCTCTCAGCGCGCTCTTATTCTCTGGATGATGGGAGAGATGGGACTTCCTGTAAAAACTCTCGCCAAGGGACTTCTCGAAAAATATCCGGTCGATCCCAAAGATTCTGCCGGTGAAGAAGAGTCTTCACTTTATTTCGATCATCAGCTCGATGGAAATTCCTGGGCGATGACTCTGGTCCTCGCCGACGTCATTCTCGATAAAACGGGTGTGCCGGATGACAAACTGAAAACGGCGAAAGATATCCTGAAAGGTTCTCCGTATCTTCTCGGGAAAGCCGCTCTTGCTCTCCACGATAAGACTTATCGTGACGCCAATCTTGAAGAAATTCTCACAGGGGCTGCCAACGAAATGCAGCCGACGTTCGATCGCTCGATGACTCTCGCTCTTCTCTGGGAATCTCTCAAGATCACTTCAGCGACGACAAGTGCGGACCTTCCCGCGCCGTGGGTAAAAAAAGAAAACGGCATGGGCTTTCCGTATTACGTCTTTGACGGGAAAGGATCGCCGACTGAACTTGACCAGAAAAACTTCAAGTACTCTTTCCAGAGTGCCAGTCCTGTGAACGGAAAACTTCCGATGAAGATCACCCGTAGATTTTACCATCTGAAAAAACTTCCTGTGGAAGAAGGCGAGGAAGATGAGTCTGTGGGAGTTCAGTTTGAGCTCGGGGAAGAAGTGAAGAACGGAAAGTTTTCAGCATCCGAGCTTTACGTTGACCGGGTTGAGATCAGCACCAGTTCTCCGTATGCCTTTTCCCTCATCGAAATTCCTCTGGTTTCCGGGATGGAACTCGAAACCCAGACCTGGGGAATCTCTGTGAAGGACGGTGCCGATGCCGTGACCATCGGTTCAGGTAAACCCGGCTCCTTTGGTAACACGTATGTTGTTCCCGTAGACATGGCGAACGGAGAAATGAGCTTTTATAATCTCGTCCGTCCGGAAGTGAACGGCAAGTTTGTTCTTCCGCCGGTTCGCTTCCACAGAATGTACGCCCCTCATCTCATGGCCTTTGAAGGAGAGACAAAACTTGATTTCAAGAACGTTACTGTGGATTAGTCTGTTCTCGGGAGCGGCCTTCGCTTCGGAGTACACACTCATCACGAGCTCAAGCAGCATGAAAGAGAAGACCACGTCCCACCTCGGGTCGATCTGGAAACTTTTCTCTCACAGCTACCTTCTGGAAAATAATATCAAGACGTCTCCCTATCTCTGCACCGGTAACAACCCGGATGAAAGATTCTGTTGCGAGAAAGGGAAGAGTATCGACGCTCCTCTGGCACTGGCGAAATCCTGTGGTCCCTTTTATGAGCAGACGATGAAAAATATTTCAGCTTCCGACTGGAACCGCTTCTGGAAAGATAAAGGTGTCACTTACGCCTGGATGACGAAGGAAAAAATGAAAGATCACCGGGAAGTCCCGGTATCTGAAATCCTCTCTGTTCTCGATACGATGAAATCATTTCCTGCTCACAAGGAACTCCTTCATGATCTCGCCGGCGTGTGGCTCAGGGGAACACTCCAGGATTCCTTTCCGGCATTGGGTCTTGCCTGGTTTTCCAAGACCTGGACCTGGGGAAGTGAGAAGAAAAAGAAATTCATCGGTGGCGTGGCGGGTTGGTCAAGATCCGGTGAAAGTTTCTGGGTGAAAGGGCAGGGGACGAGCCGCGAGCTCATCCTTTCAGTAGGCAAAGAAATTTCTGAAAAACTCCCGAACTCTGGACTGTCCGGAACCAAGGTGAAAGTGAATTTCTTCACCCGTTATCCCATCGCTTCAGTCACGCGACTTCCTTCCGGAGAAAAAGTTTCATCCGGAAATCTTTCCGGAAGCTATCGTGTGCATTTTTCCAGTGGCACAACAGTGGACATCCAGTCATCCGGAGAACTCACACTCATAAACCAGAAAATCACCGGAGTCTTTGACCGGGATGACTATGTGGCGCGCGTACTCGAGCGCGAAGGAACGGCCCATGACGGTGAGGCTTCCAGGGCCCTCGCCATTCTTATCCGCACTTATCTCGTCGATCACGCAAGAACCGCAGACGGGATTTTTGAAATAGACGATACGTCTTCACTGCAGAGAGTGTCCGCAACTCCTCCGACTCCACTCGCCCTAAAGACAGCAGAGTTTTCCGCAGGTCTCATCCTTGAAGGAAAAACCAACGGACACAACGGCAAAATCTGGAAAGAGATGAAAGCTCAGGCAAGCCGCGGGAAAAATTTCCTCGCCATCCTTCGCTCTATGGCCCCTAAGACAAAACTTTCCTATCTTCGGGACGGAAGGAGCTCATCGTGCGATCGCCTCGCGAATGTGGAAAATTACCTCCGCCGGTCAGTCACCAAATGGCACAGGGAACTCGTCCGCTATCCGGGTTACGAAGAAGTCTCAAAAGTCGAAGTCTGCAAAATGAACTATCCGAAACCCTATAGTGATCTCAAGGCGAACCGGATTTATCTTCACTTTGATGACTCCGAAGAATCACGCACGACCCTGGCGCACGAATACCTCCATTTAAGTTTTAAAAACCACCCGAATACGACAGATGAACAATTTATCGAAACCCTTGCCCGAAAGATTTCCGGAGTAAAATATGAATAGCTTTCTACTTCTCTTCCTCGCTACCGTTTCCTTTGCGGCCGACCAGGCAACAATCGATATTCCCAAATCCGGATGGAGAAATTCCACCGGACAAAGTCTCGGTACCACTCAGCCGGTGAATTACCCGGCGGTCAGTGTCAGTGTGGATGAAAACCAGAATCCCTACGCTCTGATCAAGGGTTCGATTGAAGGAAATCCCAAGGGAAAACCGGCCACCCTCATTGTGAACGGGATAGCACTCCCGATGAAGACCGATGAGAACGGCGAATTCAAGCGTCCGTATCTTTTTGGTTACGGCTCAAACAACGTCGAGATCAGAAGTGCCAATGGAAAACCCAGAAGCCGAACTCAGTTCTTCGAGGCCAATCGCCTCGCCAAGCGCTCGCGCTTGTCGGTGATCATGAGCTGGGACTCGGATTCCACTGATCTTGATCTTCACGTGGTGAGCCCCGATGGTGAGCATACGTATTACGGCGCCCGTCAGGCAAAAAACGGCGGCTCGCTGGATGTCGACGTGACGGATGGTTATGGGCCCGAGATCTATTCCTCTCCAGCTCCTCTGAAAGGACGTTACCTCGTCTACGCCAATTACTACGGCTCAGGTCAGGCCTCTGACCTCACGACGTCGACGATTACAGTAGTGACGAACCAGAACACGCCGGATGAGAAGGTCGAAACCATGACCACCTCCATGAGAACTCCGGGAGAGCTCAATTTCGTCTACGCTTTCGATGTCAAATAATTAGACAGGCAGGGGATTTTTACCCGGGCCACTCCTGTAAAGGCGCAATTGCCTTCATGATGAATCCAAACCTCTGGAGGTCACATGAAATTGCTCGCCGTTGCCCTGTTCGCTATTACTTCTTTTTCCACTTTCGCTCAAAGCGATATGGATATTCAGCGGAAAATTGATCGCCTGAATATGCTTTCCCAGCGCGGGGAAGTGAGCCGCCTTTCCTTCATGGAGAAGCGTGACCTCGAACAAACTCTTTCAACAGCTCTTCGCATTCTTCGCGATAATGATGATCGTCGTCCAGGCCCAGGTGGATATGGTCCAGGTCCCGGTCCAGGTGGCTATGGTCCCGGTCCAGGTAACGGAAATGGATTCCCCGGTGGAAACGGCGGCGGTGGACGCGGCAGACGCTTTGACGTTCAGGCGACAATTGTCGTGAGTGATCCCTTCGGAAAATCTGCGGCGATGAACCTCGGCGGAAGAAACCCTGGTGACATTCTTGGTCAGTGTATTTCCCAGTACCCGTCACTTGGTCTTTCGAACGTCAGCCGTATTGTCATGACGTCGAATAACAATCCTTATGAAACAGTCCGCGTGTTCACTTCAAACGCGAATGATCTTTGTACGCAAATTGTGAATCGTATGAAGCCGTCCCGCCCTGACTGGCAATACATCGATGTTTCCGGAACATTCTCTGACCCCTTCAACGCTACCGGGATCCTGAATCTTAACGGGGACCGCGGAGAAGTTCTTGAGCAGTGCCTTGACCAGGTTGGCCGCGCTCGCATGACGAATATTTCGAAGCTTACACTCTCGATTAACAGAAGTGCCCTCATCGAGAAGCGCATCTTTACGTCTTCAGCTGGTGACACATGTGCTGAACTCGCAACCGTCCTTAACCAACAAGCTCCCTAGCTCGGTTCCAACACACTTATCCATAAACAGTGCGCAACAGAAAGGCCCCCAACGGGGCCTTTCTTATTTGGGAAATGTCTCGTCATGTATCGATTCTTGTTTCGGGGAATTTGAGAATCAAGTATCAGCGCTGAATGCCAAGAAAACCTATTATAAGATCAAACGAACATTTCTATCACGTCACTAGTCGCTCGAATAATAAGGAAAACTTTTACGTAGAGAAGACGATAGTGTGGAGAATAATGGTTCACCGGCTTAAGTGTCTGCAGGTTGAGCACTCGGTTAAAATTGGTGCATTTGTTCTGATGGATAATCATTTTCATCTTCTGATTCTTTCACCAGAAGAGCCCATAGATCGAATCATGTACTTTTTTATGAAAGAGCTGACCCGCGATCTTCAGAAGTCATCCAAGCGGATCAACAAGATTTTCGGCGGCAGGTATAAAGGCAGTGTCATCCTGAATGAACACTACCTATTCAATGTTTTGAAATATATTTATCGAAACCCTGTAGCTGCGGGAATCACAGAAAAGGCGGAGACCTACTTCTTTAGCACAATTAATGCGAATACCCCGGGTCTTAGTATTGAAAGAATTTCTGAGCTACATGGAGTTCGTTTTCTGGAATGGATTAATAGATCATTTGCCCACGAAGAAGCAGGAAGTATAAAATTTGGTCTACGCAAGAGTCAGTTTCAGTATCAGAAGATCAAATCGTCCGGAAAACTGATAATCCCGGTTGTTGACACTGTGTTTATGGAAAAGTGTGCTGGAACCTAGTAAAGTTTGGGGATGACGGCAAAATTCACCCCCAAAACATTCAAGTACCTCGACGAAGCTTACAAGAACAAAAAGAAACTTCCGTGGTTTGAAAAGAACGAAGAGAACTACCTTGAAAATGTGAAGGAGCCCTTCGGCATTCTTCTTCGACGTCTGGATCTCGAGATCGGGGATAAGTTTCCGAAATTTTCTTTCGACCCCAAGAAATTGTCCAAACCCACATACCGGAAAAATAATATTCCCCAGGACGGGACGGTTGTTAAGCCCAATGCCTGGGCCTTCGTCGCGGAAACTGCCACATCGATGTACGAGTGGAATCCCGGAGTTTATCTCTCACTCGCAAAAGATGAAAACGTCATGGGAGTAGGTCTTTACATGATGTCTTCACGGCAACTGAAACTTCTTCGCCGTGCGATCATCAACCATCCGGAAAAAGCGCGTGCGATTATTGAAGATAAGAAGTTCAAAAAAGTCTGGGGGCCACTTCAGGGTGATAAGTACGTGCGGTTTCCGAAAGAGTACGATCCGGAAGTACCTGGAGCTGAATATTTATGGTTCAAGCAGTTTTATGTTTCTCAGACATTGACGAGAAAAGAAATTACTTCGCCGAAGTTCGCTGACAAAGTAGTGAATGACTTGAAAGTCGCCGCACCGTTTTTGAATTGGATTAGAGAAGTAGTGGGAAAATACCAGGCCTCTCCAAGAATCCTGCTTGATGACTAACGCATCGTTTATGTAAAAGTGTGTTGGAACCTAGACGGTTCCCGGGATCACACGATCCACCATCAGCTGAATCGTCTCGTTGCCGTTGAACTTATTCACACCAAGCGTGAACTGGATCGTGAGCCCGGATTTCTCCTGCATCTGAAAAAGTTCATCTGGAGTTGATTCGTTCCATTTGCCGAGATAGTTGAAGCTGATTCCCTGAAGCATCACTTTTTTATTTCCCGAACCAGTTCCCATGAACGTCCAGCGCACGTGAGCGTCTTTCATGATCTTGTAGGACTGGATGACAGCGTTCTTCATGCGGAAGACTGGCTTCTCGTGTCCCGGTCCCCAGGGCTCGAGCTTATCGAGATCTTTCACGAGGTGGGCGTTGATTTCTTCGATGCCCACTTCAATGTCATAACTCTGAGTTTTTGTCCGCAGCGGAGCCGGGATGGTTTTTAAGTGATTCAGCATGCGCTCTTTAAACGCAGGGAAGTTCTCTTTTTTCATCGATAGTCCGGCCGCGGCTTTGTGGCCTCCGAACTTGATAAAGAGATCCTTGCACGACTCCAGAAGGTCGAAGAGGTTAAGTTCGCCCGCAGTGCGCGCGGAGGCCTTGATGACACCTTCTTCTTCGGCATCCGTGAAAACAACGGCAGGAACTTCGAAAGTCTCAACGAGTTTTGAAGCGACGATTCCGATCACACCTTCATGCCACTGCGGCTGGTACACGATATTGATGAGAAGCTCTGAACCCGAAAGTCCGGAGATCACTTCTTTTTTTGCCTGCGCGAAAACTTCTGCCTGGATCACACGACGATCACGGTTAGCGACTTCCAGATGCGTGAAGTGCTCGAGAGACTCCGACGCATTTCCTGCGATGAGAAGTTTCATCGCGCGCTCAGGGTGATCGAGTCGCCCTTTGGAATTGATGTGCGGACCAACGTGGAAAGATATTCTCTCAGAGGATACCGTCATGCCTTTTAATTCTTCCGGAGAGAAGAACTGGCGCACACCCGGATACTGTGACGTAGGGATTTGTTTCAGACCATGGCGGGTGAGGCGAAGATTCACCGGACTCATGCGCGCGAGATCGGAAATGGTCCCGATCGCAACGAACTGAAGAAGGGGATAGAGCGTAGGAATTTCTTTACCCTTAAGAGCAAGATCATTTTTTATCTGCAGAGCGAGCGCAAAGGCCACGCCCACACCGGCGAGAGTTTTCAGCTCAGAATCTTTTTCATCACGGCGGTTAGGATTCACGACAGCGTACGCGCGGGGAATGTGAGGAGCCGCGTCTCTGTGGTGATCGGTGATGATGAGGTCGACGCCTTTTTCATTGGCGTAGTCAGCGGTTGCGGTGTTGGAGATTCCGCAATCAACCGTGATGAGAACCTTCACACCTTTTTCGATGGCGGCATCAATCGAGGACGGATGAACACCGTAGCCTTCGACGAACCGGCTCGGCTGGAAAACTTCGATCTCAATCCCGGTCATCACAAAGAAGTGCCACAGAAGAGCGCAGGAAGTTGTTCCATCGACGTCGTAGTCGCCGTACACACCAATCCTTTCGCCGTTTTCAATCGCGCGGATTAAACGCTCTGAGGCCTTGGGAAGATCGATCATATCTGTAAGAGTGGGAATATCTTTTAAGTTCCAGGAGAGCATCGCCTCAACGTCAGTTGGTTTTAAACCGCGTTTTTTAAAGAGACGAACGAGAACTGGGTTCAGATCTGAAACAGGACTTAATTGTTGATTCATTATTTGAAGCTAGCATGGGCCTTGTGGACTCACCACAAAACAAAGAGACCCTTGATCAAATCTTCTT
Source organism: Bacteriovoracaceae bacterium (assembly GCA_947451425.1). GTDB lineage: Bacteria > Bdellovibrionota > Bacteriovoracia > Bacteriovoracales > Bacteriovoracaceae > Peredibacter. Next base: position 23,988 of record CANGAC010000017.1, read on the forward strand.
CCTCAATATCTGCTGTTGAAGAGAAGTTGTTTTTCCACTTTTCGTTGTGAGAAGCATGGATTTTTTCGAAGTATCGAAGGGGTAGAAAGGATTTCTGGCATGCTGTGCAGCGCTCCAATTCCGTGGACGATTCGTTCACGTGATGACAGCGGTGGCAAACGCGCATAAGGAGAATTTCTTTAGTTTCTTTTCTTATTTCATTCACAAAACTCATATCGGGTGAATGAAAGTTTACTTAAGAGGGGACCCCGAAGGATCCCCTGAGGAGTAGTTGACTAGATTGATTGAAAACCCTGACCGAAGCCTGAAGCCGGTGAGCTCATATTCACACCCACGGAGTTCATCCCGAATGAACCTGGCTGATGGAGCATCGGCGGAATGAGTTCCATCGGCATCTGTGGCTGGAGATTCCACTGACCGCCCTGGTTCATCATGCCCGGTTGCTGAAGGCCGTACATCATCGAGTTCATCGGATTATACGCCTGCTGCATTTGTGGCATCATCGGACCCACTGGCTGCTGAGGCTGGCCTGGCTGCTGCTGATTCAGACCAAAAATATTATTCTGCATCTGTCCCTGGGCCTGGCCGGGTTGAATCGGCTGAAGACCATTCGGATAGTAAACCCAGTTACCCGCAACCTGTGGCTGGTACTGGTAAGCATTCTGGTAATTGAATGAGTCAGGAGTCTTGTACATATTCTGCATCATCATCTGCTGCTGCATCGACATCATCTGTTGCATGATCGTCATCTGCTGCTGCATGAAAGTCTGAAGCGTTGTCTGAAGTAGTTTATTCTGTTCTTCAAGGGCGCAAAGGATCGGATCTTTTTCCGGTTTCTTCGCTTCATCAGGTTTCGTTTCTGGTTTCGTTTCTTCCACCACGACACTCGGTGCTCTCTCAGGAGTGGCAGCCGGAGTTACCGCGGGTGTTGTGGCCGGAGTCGCCGGAGGAGCCACGACCACTTCTGTTGCCGGAGTTGCCGGAGGCGTAGCGGCCGGTCGCGCGGCGAGTTTCACTTCGTCTTCTTCGAGATCCTTTAAGGATGCTTCGATGCGGATTTTGGCCTCACCGATGCGCGATTTTAAATCACCTTCTTCGTCATGGTTAATGAGATCAGGAAGAGAGTTCTCAACTTGTTTAAGCTGAATCACGGACGCCTTAATTTCATCACGAAGATGATCAAGCGCAGGTTTCAGAACCGTATTCTTATCGAATTCTTCGGCAGTCGAGATGCGCGAAAGAAGGGATGAGATTTCTTCTTTTAAAAGGTCCCCGTTTAAGTTCACCGGATTCTGTCGTGAAGGAACCGTAACAGACCCTAAAAGAGCGTCGAATTTTGGGGTGACTGAAGCTGGTGCGGCGACTTCAGTGGCCGGTGCCGCAGCTGCCGGATCCGTATCAGAGGCGATGCCTCGACCGTATTTGTGTGAAACGTCTTGTGGTGACATGAGAAGAATACCGAGTAATGGCATCATGGCCCAAACCTGGTGTTTTTTGTGTGACATATTTCCCCCTAGGAAATCGTAAAATGTAAGTCTATGACTCCAAGTTCCATGCCAAACAAAGAGCATTGAGGGAATGACCCCCTATTTCCCTGCTAAATCCTGACAATTCAGAGGGTTATTTCCTTGTCAGGAGGGGGGAGGGTTTTTAAACTAAATCTAGAATACGACTAAAACTTTCACACTAAATCCTGAACTGTCTGAACTTTAGACATATTTGAGCACATGAGAAAAAGAAGAAGCGCCTCCCGATCACCCAAGAAGATTAACTTCAACGTTGATCCCACTCACTTCCTGAACCGGGATACGTCCTGGCTTCAGTTTAACCGTCGCGTGCTTCACGAAGCTGCGGATAAGAGAAATCCGCTCTTAGAGCGCATGCGGTTTCTCATTATCTTTTCCACGAACTTAGATGAATTCGTCATGAAGCGGATCGGCTACTTAAAGCACTTACTGGGGTCCGGGATTTCCCACCGTTCTGTGGATGGACTTTCTGTTTCTGAGCAGCTCTCGGCGATCCGCAAGCACATCAATGAAGACCTCGAAAAACAAAGAGCGATTTATCTTCAGCTCATGGGCGAGCTTCAGCGAAACGATATCTTTATCTATGACTACGAAGACCTTCCGGCCGGCGAACAGGAACACTGTAACGCGATCTTCAAAAGAAAAATCTACCCCGTTCTCACTCCGCTCTCAGTGGATCCCGGGCATCCGTTCCCGTTTATTTCTAACCTCTCTTACTCTCTCGGGATGATCTTAAAAAATCCCCAGACTGATACTGTTCTTTTTTCCCGCGTGAAAATTCCCGAGGCGATCCCCGGTCTCATCCTTCTTCCGCGCGGAGAAGGCGAGAAGAAGTTCCGCTTCGTGATTACGGTGACGATCGTGAGATCGAATCTTGCGACTCTCTATCCCGGGATGGAAATCCAGCAGACGGTTCCGTTCCGTGTTTCACGAAACGCCGACGTTGATCATCGGGAAGATGAGGCACAGGATCTTCTGATCCTCGTGGAAGAAGGAATTAAAGAACGGCGCCTCGCCGAGTGCGTGCGGCTTGAGATTCACCGGGACACGGATCCCAATCTCACGAACTTCTTAAAAGAGTCGCTTGAAATTGTGGATGAAGATATTTACGAAATGGATTTCCCGATCGACTTCGCGATTCTTAAACCGATCGTTGATCTCGATCTTCCGGAATTAAAATTCCGGCCCTGGGCCCCGGTCATCCCGAAAGTTTTTGCGGACAATACGTCGATCTTCAATATTATCCGTCAGGGTGACCTTCTCGTTCATCATCCTTACGAAAGTTTCTCCCAGACCGTCGAAAAATTCGTTTCCTCTGCTGCCGACGATCCGCATGTCCTTGCGATCAAGATGACTCTTTACCGTACGGGTGACAATTCTCCTTTCATCCGCTCGCTCATCAAGGCCGCTGAGAAAGGGAAACAGGTCGTCGCACTCGTGGAGCTTAAGGCGCGCTTTGATGAGCAGAGAAACATTGTGTGGGCGCAGAAGCTCGAAGATGCGGGTGTGCACGTCGTGTACGGGATTCTGGGTCTTAAGACACACACAAAGACAACTCTTGTCGTTCGCCAGGAAAGCGATGGTGAGATCATGAGCTACGTTCACGTGGGAACCGGAAACTATCACTCCCAGACTTCTAACCTCTACACGGATCTTGGTCTCCTCACCTGTCATGCAGGAATTGCCGGAGAAGTCGCACAGGTGTTTAACTACCTCACCGGTTCTTCGCTGAAAACGGATTACAACGAAATCCTGGTGGCGCCGATCAACATGAAATCGACATTCATGAACCGGGTGCAGGATGAAATCAATAACGCCAAGGCCGGAAAAAAAGCGCGGATCATCGCGAAGATGAATGCGCTTGAAGATGAAGTCATCACGGAACTTCTCTATGAAGCAAGTTCGGCGGGTGTGAAGGTCACACTCATCGTGCGTGGTTTCTGCTGCCTCCGTCCGGGAATTCCGGGGCTTTCCGAGAACATCGAAGTGATCTCGATCATCGGACGCTTCCTGGAACACTCGCGGGTGTTTTATTTCGCGGCCGGAGAGGACGATCCTCTGAAGGGAGCGTTTTACATCGGTTCAGCGGACTGGATGCACAGAAATCTTCACAACAGAGTGGAGCTTATTGTTCCTATTCTCGATGTTCGCCTGAAAGAAAAACTCTGGGA
>CANGAC010000018.1 GCA_947451425.1 Bacteriovoracaceae bacterium
GGGGTCAGACTGCACTTGTTACCATTTGTGATGAAATCGGATCGGCAGCGAACGTCGAGCACTACGCCCGTCTGATTAAGCAGAAAGCTGTTCTTCGGGAAGTGGTCAGAACCGCGACCCGGGTTGTTCAAAGTGGGACAAACTTTTCCGGTAACATCGAAGACTTCCTTCAGGAAGTGGAATCCGGATTCTTCAAGCTCACGAGTTCAGCCAAAAACAATAAGATGATTACGCTCAAGCAGGCACTCTACGAGAACTTAAAAGAGCTCGAAAAACCTGCCCGCGCCAAGGGCGAAATCACCGGGATTTCCACCGGCTTTCCTTCGATGGACAGAAAACTCCTGGGCCTTCAGCCGGGTCAGCTCATCCTCATTGCCGCTCGTCCGGGGATGGGAAAAACAGCTTTTGCTCTTAACTGGGCCGTCGCAGCTGCCAGACAAACCAATGCGGCCGTTGCTGTTTTCTCTTACGAGATGATGTACGCCGAACTTTCCATGCGTCTTCTCGCCAGCGAAGCCTGCGTGGACTCAAGAAAACTCAAGACGAAGGAATTTAATGAACTGGATCTGAGATCAATCTCGGCCGCTATCCAGAAACTTTCAAACCTCAAGCTCTACATCAACGATTCAGGGGCCACGAACCTGATTGATATTCGTTCTTACTGCAGAAAACTCAAGGCCGAACAGGGTCTCGCGATGATCATCGTGGATTACCTCCAGATCATGCCAATGCACATTAAGAAACAAAACCGTGAGCAGGAAATCGCCGAGCTTTCGCGCGGATTTAAGATGCTCGCCAACGAACTGGAAGTTCCAGTCGTGTGTCTCTCGCAGCTCAACCGCTCTGCTGCTGCCCGTACCGATAAAAAACCCGCTCTCGAAGATCTTCGCGAATCAGGATCGCTTGAACAGGATGCCAACATCGTTTGTCTCATCCATCGTGATGAGTACTACACGAAGGAAGCTTCGACTAAGAAGGGGATTGCCGAGATCATCATCGCCAAAAACCGTAACGGGGAGCCGGGTGATGTGGAACTCGCGTGGATCGGATCGCAGACGAAATTCACCGAACTTGCCGGTGGAAGTCCCGAGAAGTGATTCTTTCCCGTTTCAGATGGAATAATTCTACGGTGCTTGAACTCTCAAGGCCCATCACTGCCTATGTGTATTATCGGGCGACGAGACATAATCTCATCACGGGTTACCCGGAAACATATCCGCTTCAGAAATTTCTCGATTCGCTGGAAGAAAAAAAACTCCAGGATAAGGTGAAAGGGCATCACGTCTATCACTTCCATTATGAGCTTGGGCTCATTCTCCAGGATCTCGGTCATTCTGTAGGGGATGATGTGCCACTCGCCATTGAAATTGAATACGAGTCGGCGAGGAAATCTAAGCCAGGAAAATCCCGTCTCACGAGTCTTCCTTTTAAAACGCTTGAGCGTCCGATGTGGAGTGAGTACAAGGAAGCTTACCGGGCCATTCAGAATCATCTTGAAGCAGGAAACTGCTATCAGGTGAATGTCACTTATCCGTTTGATTTTGAAACGGAAGAAAATCTGGATCCGAGAGACATTATGTCTTACTTTTTTTCACGCGAAGGGCTCGGTGCCTTTGCCCACGCGACTCTTTATCATGAGCAGTTGATACTGAGTAATTCTCCTGAGTGCCTGTTTCAGTATCGTGATGAGGAAATCTGGACCATGCCCATCAAAGGGACCATGAAGCGGAAGGGAACTCTGAATGAAGACTGGCAGGAATTAAAGAACAGCGAAAAGGATGAAGCTGAACTTTCGATGATCACGGATCTTCTGAAAAATGACCTCAATCGCCTCGACCGCCCACGTGCAAAAGTTTTAAAAAAGCGCGCACCGCTTGAAGTGCCGGGGCTGCTCCATCAGTATTCGCTCCTGAGTGTGAAACTTCAGAAAAAGATTTCTCTCCTTCATACGCTCACATGTTTATTTCCCGGCGGAAGCGTGACTGGTGCTCCGAAAAAACGAGTCATGCAGATCATTCAGGATCTCGAACGTGCTCCGCGCGGAATCTACTGCGGAACAACTCTTCTTTGTTACGGTGGTAAAAAGATCGCCAGTATTAACATCCGTACGGCCCAAGGTGATCTTTCTGAAAGGCTCTGGCGCTATGGTGCTGGTGGGGGAGTGACTCTCGGCTCAAACCCCGTGCATGAGTTTCAGGAGATGGAAGCCAAGGTCGCGAGCTTTCTGACATTAATTAAGGCCCCCGGGTACTCGCCGAAACCCGAGTGATTACGTTTACTTACTTATCTCGCCTCAAGACAATTCTATCAATGTCTTACATTGATTGACGTTCGTTTTTTCCAGTAGATATGCTTTGGATCAATCGCTACCCAATGGATTTGAGTAGATAATTTTCAAGGAGTCGAGAATGACAACTGAGACGACGACCACGAATGGTCTCGCAGATAAGAACGGAAAAATCAGTCTTGAGACACTCGCCAAGATGACTGGTTTTCCAGTTGAGATGATCAAGGAAGAGATCTTTAATGGGAAAGGTTCTGAAGATATTTCTTTGGAAGAACTTCGCTCCGCCATGCTTTCCTACATCGATTCGACGATTCTCACCCAAGACGAAAAGTGAAAAAAGCCCCGTCACGACGGGGCTTTTTTAATATCTCCTAGTTTCACTCTCAACTACTCACACTTCCATTCAAGTTCACTTGTCAGATTCCGATACCTTAAGCACATAAAGTTTTTTTTGCAGAAGGTGTTCTATGGATATTTCAACGATCATTGGTCTTGTCCTCGCGACGGTATCCGTTGTTGGATCGATCATCTACGGATCTCCACTCTCGATCTTCATCGATATTCCTTCGGTGGCAGTAGTTGGTGGAGGAGTGGCGGCAACGACACTGATTAAGTGGCCGATGGAAAATCTGAAGGCCCTTGTTCCCATTTACATGAAATCCATTTTTACGACACCTTCAGATCCGAAAGCGATGATCGAAGAGATCCAGAAGCTCGCAGAAACTGCCCGCCGTGAATCCGTCTTTGCTCTGGAAAAAGTACCTGTTGAAGACAAATTTCTCAAAAAAGCAGTGACCCTTGCTGCGGATAACCGTCCGCCTGAAGTCATTACTTCGATTCTTTCGCTGGAGATCGCAGCGATGGAAGATCGTCACTCGAAAGGTGTTGATATTCTCGAGGGTATGGGAGCCGATGGTCCGGCCTTCGGAATGATCGGAACTCTGATTGGTCTCGTGCAGATGTTGCAGAGTATGTCAGATCCTTCATCGATCGGTCCCGCCATGGCGGTTGCCCTCCTCACAACGTTCTACGGTTCATGTATCGCGAACATCTTTACCATTCCCGTTGCTGCGAAATTAAAGATTCGTTCCAAGCAGGAATCAACGAAGATGAACATCATCATCGCCGGCGTCCTCGGGATCGTTGCCGGAGAAAACCCGCGCGTGATCCGGGAGAAGCTTGATTCGTTCCTGGCTCCGAAAGACCGTCTGGTTGACGAGAAGAAGGAGTAGGTCATGGCCGACGCTCCTAAGTGTCCTCCCTGTAAGCCTGGTGCTCCGGGGTGGCTCGCAACCTTCTCCGATCTTTGTACGCTTCTTCTGACGTTCTTCATTCTTCTTCTGTCGTTCGCGAAGACCGAGACCGCCAAGTATGAAGCCGCCATCGGTTCTCTCCGGAACGCCTTCGGCGGTAACGTTCTCAAGGCCGGCGAAGTCATGCGTGCCGGTAAGTCACCAAGTGACGCTCCCACCATGCTGGATTCAGAAAATCCTGCCAAGCCATTTCCGATTGAGTTCCTGACGGCGGAAGGTCTCCTTGAAAAATACGAAATCAACCGCGAATCAGATACGCAGTTGAACCAGCTGAAAAAAATGCTCGCCGAAAATGATCTCTCCGATTCTGTGAACGTCTATGAAATGCCGGAATCCATTCTCGTCCGGATGAAAGACAAGATCCAGTTTCGTAAGGGGTCCATCGGGATTGATGAAATCAACGTTCAGGTTTTTGATCGTCTCGTGAAAATGCTCCGGGAAAACCCGTGGAACATCCTGGTTGAAGGACACTCGGAAGCGGGTGAGGTTTACGACAAAGATAAATCCATCGATGCCTACGAATTGTCATCCCGTCGCGCGCTGGAAGTATCCAAGGCGCTGATCCAGAGGGGCGTCGCGGCCGGTCGGATCACCACCGTTTTCTACGGAGATTCAAGACCGCAGGAAAAAGTGAACGCGAATATTTCCGACAGGAGAGTAGAGTTCGTCCTGAAACGGAATGATCTCCGCACCGAAGGACGCAAGGTCGAGGGCAAATAATGGATCTGATTGAGGTTCAGTGGTTATCGGATGAACCTTCGGTCAAGAAAGCTCTTCAGGATTGCCTTCACTGTTCGGGCCAGCAACTCAAAAAATATTTTTCCAGTAAGCAGCTTTCGCGCCCGGTGGACGCCCGCGAAATCCTCCGGCTGCCGTTAAATCTTGTGAATCACATGATGATCAATCCGGAATTTGTGGGCCTCCGACCATCGATCATTAAAGAAGATCCACTCTATCTTGCTCTTCATAAACCCCCCGGCATTCACTGTCATCCGCATGATTACGCCGACAAAAATACGCTCCTGAATTACCTCGTGGAAGAAAAAAAGTTCGAAGCACTTGAAGTGAACAAAGCGAGCTACGACCGGGGACTGCTCCACCGCCTGGACTTTGAAACTTCAGGCGTTGTTCTGCTTGCCAAAACGGACCGCGTGTTTGAACACACACGGAATGATTTTCAGCAGGAAGTGAAGCGGAAATTTTATTGGGCGGTCGTGAATGGATCCTTCGATAAAGAAGGTCTCCATACGCACTATCTTCGTGGATCTGGTGTGAAGGGAAGTAAGCAGAAAGTCTCTGACTACGAAATCGAGCTGTCTTCTCCGGGAACGATGGGAGTCATGAAGGTCTCGGAGAATGCCGGAAAAAGTCTTCTTCTCATCAATCTAAAAACCGGACTTCGTCATCAGATCAGAGCGCAGCTTTCCCACCTCGGGTTTCCGATTCTCGGAGATGAACTGTACGGAGGAACCCAGGCCGAAAGGCTTTTCCTCCACTCGCTTCGCTACGAATGGATGGATGTGGTGGAAGATCCGAACGCAGAATTATTTGACCGTCTGTTTGACCTGAACGGTGCTCTTCAGATGAGTCATGATATGCTCGGGCGTTTCTAGCGTCGCGAGTTTCACAATATATTTCCCTTCCGTCACTGCATTGATCTCCATCTTCGGATGAGAAACCTTAAACCGGATGAAATCAACTTTCTCCAGCATGTCGACGTGAGAGACGTGGGCAATGTAGCTCATGTGATTGGCGAGCTGGCGGTACATGAGTGCCTCAAGATGTGAGGCATCTGCCGGGATGGCTATTTCCTGGATCTCAACGGCGAGGTTATTGCCTTCACAGAAGGCCTTCCAGTTGGCAGGAATTCTTTTTTCGACCTGAATGACCACAGCTTTACAGCTGGAGGAGATAAGCTTTTCATTGAAGAAAATCCCCCATTTTTCCTTAGACCCTACGGTATAAAGAAACATCCCAAAAAGGATAATTCCAAGGGTAAGAATGGGATTTTTCATCAAAGAATTCCACAACATAAGGCCATTATCTCCTCAAAAGCCAAAATTTGCACTAAAGAGTTGAGCGCGCTATTCCGATAAATACAGTCAGGAACAAGGCTCACAAAGTGAAGGTTAAAATGCGGAAATTGGACGCTAAGACGTGGAATAAATTGAAAGTTCTCGGTGATCAGCAAGGGGCGATGAAGATTAACGATCTCGCCAGTGAGCTCCAGCTTGAAGTCGAGGATACCCTCGCTTTTCTCCGCCAGGTTTTTCCTGAAGGAAAAGGTGCTGTGGTTTATGAAAATGAAGGAGAGTGCTGGGTGGACTTCAGCGCCGGCTCACTTCAGTACATGCTTCCGGTCAGTCCGTCGGAATGGACTTTCCTTCAAAATCTTCTCGATATGGCACCTCTGACTTCTTATGAAGATCCCGCCTATGAATTACTCCGTAAGAAACTTCATGACGATGTACCGCTCAATACCATGATGCAAATCCTGTCGCAGATTGATTCCTGGGATCAGGATATCTCTCACACTGACCAGCTCCTCGTGAATGCTCTGGATGAAGCTGTAAAATCGCACCAGAATCTTTCGGTGAAAACGATCGATGATAAAAGCTTTTGTATCTTTGCCTGCAAGGTTCTCCACCTCGAAGGTCAACTCACTCTGATTGCGGAAGACTCCGGCGATCACTGCCTCATGGTCATTCCCCTGAAGCAGATTCAATCCTGTGAAGTGGTCGAGAAGACCGGTCTCCCCCGGGTCACAAATTTCGAGATAGAGGAGTTCATCACGGCCGTGCGTTCGATGAATGAAAAAGAAACACGACTCATTTTAAAAATTTACAATCCTCAGGCCGTGAATCTCTTCCCTGACCATCACTTCCTGGGCAAGCCCTGCATGGTAACCAATCCGGAAGGCGATCTTATCTGGGCCGCATACGTAGAACCATGTCACGACCTCTTTGACTGGGTCTATTCTTTGTCTCACCACGTAGAGATCCTTGATCCGACCAATTTCAAGGAGCAATATTTCTCTTATCTTGAAGATAAAATGAGGAAAATAGCTTAAACTTCTGCCGTATGAAAACCGGCTCGGCACCTCCCTATTTTCTCCTGTCGTTTATCCCGGCAGTGGCCTACTGGCTCCTCGAAACGTATTTCACTCTCGAGGTCGCCCTCATTGGCGGGATCATCCTCGGGGTCATTGAGATGATTCTTGAGAAAAAATTCACCGGGCACGTTCACACGCTTTCGAAACTCAATATCTCCCTGGTTGTTGTTCTTGGAACCATCTCTCTCATTGCCCGCGAAGGTGTGTGGTTCAAGCTCCAGCCAACTCTTACGGGAATTTGTCTGGCGGGTTTTTTCATCTACAAGAAACTGAAAAATCAGTCGCTCATTCATGAGATGCTCACCGACATGAAAACTGCACCTCAGAAAATGCTTCCGTTGGAAATTTACGAGATGATGGAATGGCATCTGTGCTTTTTCCTCATTCTCTTTGCCGGCTGGATGGCCCACGTTGCCGTTAACATGCCGACATCCACCTGGCTTTTCTGGAAGACCGCAGGTTTCTATCTCGCCTTTATCCCATTCTTTATCGTGGAGATGATTTTCATCAGACTCCGCATCCGGAAAAAATAATGAAGATCTGTATTTTCTGCGGGGCCGGTGAGAGCCGGGATCCGGACGTGAACTCTGAAGCAAAAAAAGTGATGAAGAGTTTCTTTGATAAAAACATCGAACTCGTCTACGGGGGAGCTGCCATCGGAGTGATGGGAGCTCTGGCCAATGAACTGATGAGTCTCGGCGGAAGGGCCCACGGAGTGATTCCGAGACAGCTCATGAAAAAAGAAATTGCTCACGCGGCCCTTACGGAACTTCACGTTGTGCCGGACATGCATGCCCGGAAAAAAATGATGTATGACCTTTCCGACGCCTTCCTGATATTTCCCGGGGGGATGGGAACTCTTGATGAACTCTTTGAGATTCTCACGTGGAGGCAGCTCGGCTTTCATGGAAAACCCGTCGCGATTTTAAACATCAATGGATACTACGATCATCTTCTGAAATTCCTTGATCACGCTGTGGAAAAAGGGCTCATAAAACAAAAAGACCGCGAGCTTCTTTTTTCCTCTTCTGACTGGAACAGGATCCTGGAACATTTTGAGGGTCATTCGAAATGAGTTTCTGGAATCCCTTTAAAGAAAATGATCCGAAAGAACTTTTCCTGAGCTTTGATCCTCAGGCCGCAAGTTTTTCCAGTGTGTCCTGGAACTTTGATGTAAAAGTCCCTGGTGAGCGCCGGTACATGGTCGAGACACAGAAAGAAAAGAAAACCACCATCGACTGGGTGAAAGGTCAGACCGAAGATGTCTCTTTCTACTCGGACGGAAAGATCGTGAGGAAGCGCAGGATTCCCAAAGACCGCGAAGAACTTTGCCATCTGATGAATCTTTCTCTTCACGCCACGATCAAGGCAAGCCTTGATTCGCACAAAGAATTCATCACAACACCTGTGAGTGGAGTGACGACTCTTGATTACGAAGCTGAGGCCAAGGCGCTTTTGTGGATTCAGGCCAGCTTCGGCACACTTTCGCGTGCGCTGAAAAAGGTTCGTGAAGAAAATAGTTATTTCTTAACAGGGGCTTTCTTTTCAGGACTCGAACCAGAGACTCAGGAAAATGTCCTTCGGCTCATCGCTTTTAACCTCGATATCCTTTTTTATTTTCAGAAAGACGAAACACTCCGGATTTTAGTTTTCGATGACAAGAACATGGGTCAGGGTCAGGCCCGGAACCCTTCTTTCCAGCAAATAATCAAAGTTACAAAACCACAATTCTATGATGAAATAATCAAGTTAACGCATGAAGTGGCCACAGTGGGTGAATTGAAGTGATCAGCTTTTTTGTCCTCGTCATAGTTTATTTCGCATTTAGCTGGGGACTTCCCTGGCACAAGATTCCTTCGACCATTTCTTTCTCGTACATTTTCGATTTTCTCTTCGCGCTCTCAGTTTCGTTTTTCTTTCGCCTTCCGTGGAAGTTCAAATGGAACATCACTAAGCAAACCTTCAAAGCGATCCTTGAAGTCATCCTTCTCGCCTGTGGTGTCATTCTCGCCATCTGGTACATGGATATCGAGACGCCATTCCGACTCGTGAACAATCTCGAGTGGCATCTCCTGCTTTTTGCTCCGATCCTAGAAGAGCTTGTCTTCCGCCAGACTTTCCAGCGCGTTCTGATTTCCAGTGTAGGAGGGAAATATGTAACCTCTATGCTGGTCGCGGCGATTTTCGCTTTCTCCCATCTCGTAAGCCTCTTCGTCCTTTCCCCGGAATACGTGCCCTTTATCGGTTTTCAGGTGTTTTACACCTTCGTTTTGGGACTTATCTGCGGCCAGGCGCTTCTGAGATTCCATTCGGTCTTTGCACCGATGTTCCTCCATTTCATCTTCAATCTCATCTTTTACATCGCCCTCCAGACCGAGCTGATCTAGCTGGACTTTCTCCTCTCCGATTGCTATAGTGCGCAAACATTTATTCACCCCTTCAGTCTTAGATTGAATAGCTAAAGTTTTGAGGGCCGCATGACTACTGAATCTACCAACATCAAAGTTGGCGATCTTGAATTTCCCCCACGTAAAGTCTGGATGAAGACCTACGGTTGTCAGATGAACTATCACGACACTGAGCGGATTCTTTCGCATCTGTCGGGAATGAATTTCACCCACACCGAAGAAAAATCTGAAGCAGATCTCGTGATTTTTAATACGTGTGCTGTCCGCGATCTCGCGAACCAGAAATTCTATTCTCATCTCGGCGAGACCAAAAAATTAAAAGAGAATGCTGATGTGGATCCGGAAACGGGTCTCAAAAGAAACGTCATTGTGGCCGCCGGTGGATGTATTGCCCAGACTGAGGGAAAAGACCTCATCGCGAAATACAAGCAGCTGGATTTTGCTTTCGGAACGGACGTTGTGGATAACATCGGTGAGATGGTTTACCGCGCGTACTCAGGGGATAAGAAATTTTCTGTGACGTCATGGGATAGATCGGAAAATTATTCCATTGAAACAAAAATCACGCAGGGGACGCCGATGGCGTTCGTGAATATCATCAAGGGCTGCGATAAGTTCTGCTCGTATTGTATCGTCCCGTTCACCCGTGGCCGTGAGAAATCACGCAGGCTCGCGGAAGTCGTGAAAGATGTTTCCCGCCTGGTAGAGCATTCAGGCATCCAGGAGGTCATGCTTCTTGGTCAGAACGTGAACTCATACGGAAAAGATAATGGGGAGTCGTTGGGTCAGCTGATCATGGAACTCGAAAGACTTCCGGGACTCGTTCGCCTTCGTTACACCACGTCTCATCCGTATGATGTGACGGATGATCTGGTGGAAGCTCATGCGAATTCAAAAAAACTCGCCAACCACCTTCACCTTCCGGTCCAGAGTGGATCGAATACCGTTCTTCAGCGCATGCTCCGGGAATACACAGTTGAGCATTACCTCACACTTCTGGCGAAGATGAGAAAAGCGAATCCTGAAATGATCATCTCGAGTGATATCATCGCAGGCTTTCCGAATGAAACAGAAGAAGAACATCAGGCGACACTTAAGCTTCTCGATGATGCTCAGTTTGATTTCATCTACTCGTACGCATTCTCTCCGAGAAAGGGAACGAAGGCGGCGAAGATGAACGATGCCTTGAATGACGACATCCGTGGAAGACGCCTCCGGGAAATTCAGGATCGCCAGCTCAAGATTCAGGAAAAAATCCGTCAGGGGATGATCGGGAAGACATACCGGATTCTGGTGGAAGAAAAAGGTCTCAATAAAGGTGTGACGAAATGGACGGGAAGAACTTCCTGCTACCGGCTCGTTCACTTTGAGCCGGAAACTCCTGAATCCGATTATCAATGGCACTGGATGGATGTGGAAATTACATCCGCGACGGCGCTTTCCACTCAGGGGAAAATTATCAGGGATCTCGGGAAAAAGATTCTGTGAAACCCGTCTGGTTTGTCCTGGCGTGGGTGAGTTTTGGACTAGGTACTATCGGCGCATTTATCCCGATTCTTCCCACGACTCCTTTCATGCTCCTTTCGGCATTTTTGTTTTCAAAATCCTCGCCGCGCTTTCATGCGTGGCTTCTTTCACTTCCTTTCGCGGGTCCGGCCATCAGGGAATGGAACCAGCACCGGGTTGTGAGAAAGCGCGCTAAGTTTCTGTGCACCACGATGATTTCGGTTTCACTGGGTCTTATCTGGTGGAGGGCACCGGTTCCCGTTGTTCTCAAGATCATCCTGACCATTATACTTGTCTCGGTTTGTGCTTTCGTCGTGACCCGGAAGTCAGCTATCATAGACGGATGAAAGTCCTTCCGCTTCTCCTTCTTCTCACCCTTCTCTGCGGTTGCACGCAGCTGGGGTATTTCACCGAACAGGGCTTTGGATTTGCGCGCCTTCAGTGGCTCAATTCCCGGGGCAATGATCAGATTCTTGAAGACCCGGAAATCTCAGAAGACGTGAAAAGAAAAATCATGCTGGTGGGAGAGTATAAGAAATTTTTCTATTACCACTTTGGTGAAAAATCGACGGACATTTATTCCCGGACCACGATGCTCGAAAACGAGGCCGTGAGCTACCTCGTGATCGCAAGCCCTCACACCAACATTGAAGCGCATGAATTTAAGTTTCCTTTCGTAGGTGGTTTTCCTTACATCGGGTTTTATAAGAAGTCTTCAGCGAAGTCCTTTGCGCGGAAACTCCGGAAAAATGAAAACCTCGTCACTTACATACGCCCGGTTTATGCCTACTCAACTCTTGGTTACTTTGAGGACCGGATCCTTTCTTCGTTTTTTGACTACGATGAGATCGAACTGGGAGAACTCATTTTTCACGAACTTTTTCACACGATCTTTTTCATCAAGGACGAAGTTGAGCTTAATGAAAATCTCGCGAACTACTACGGGAAAGAGCTCTTAAAGGAATATTACAAAGACCAGAAGCAGCTTTCTGACTACATGGCCCGCGAGGAGAAAAAAGAACTCCTGAAAAAACGCGTGGTGGAACTGATCTCGATTCTGCAGGGTGAATTTGCCAAGCTCGGCGGATTCCTCACAGATAAGAAAGCAGATGAGCTTACACTCAGGTTTGTGGATGAAGTGTTTAAGCCGGACTTACGTGCGCTTTGCCATCGTCTCGAGCTTCCGAATGAAGACTGCGAGTTCAAGCATAAATGGAACCAGGCCTCGTTTGCGGCCTTCCTCACTTATGAAGAAGAGCAGGATTTCCTGGGTTCCATACAGTCGCGGATGAAAATGGATCTGAAAGATCTTCTGAAATGGCTCCGGAAAGAATACAAGTCTTTCAAAGACCAGGACAAGATTGAAAGTTTTACGGAATATCTCAAAACAAAGGTTACCGATGCGCCATCTTCTTCTCATTGATCCCTTAGAGCGGCTCAACATCAAGAAAGATTCCTCGATGATGCTCGCCCTGGCCCTTCAGAGGAGGGGCATCGAGACGTACATATTCTTTGAAAAAGATTTTGCCATTCAGAATGAAGGAACGCCGAAACTCACCGTTCACACTTTTAAAGGGACGCTTAAAGACGACCAGATTTACCTCGCGTCTTTTGAGACGACCGGTTCTAAAATTATCGAACTCGGTAAGGATGATCTTATCCACATGAGACTCGATCCACCGTTTGATTCGCGCTATCTCCGGATTCTCTGGATGCTCGATCATCTGGTTTCTCAGGGAATCAAAGTTATGAATGATCCGAAAGGGATCATGCTCTTCAATGAAAAGCTCTATGCTTACAGAAAAGATGGTGCAGTTGCGAGCTACGTAGGATCAAATCTCCAGCTCGCGAGGCAGTTTGTTCATAACCTTAAAGAAAAACCGTCGGCACTCATCCTGAAGCCGATGGATCTTTACTCAGGCATTGGTGTGGAAAAACTTCCGCTGGATAACTGGGAAAGAAGATTTGAAGAAAAAGTCATTGAGCTTCAGGGCCCGGTGATCGTTCAGCCATTCGTCGATGCCGTGACGAAAGGGGAGATCAGGTCTCTTTATTTCAAACAGCAGGAAATCGGAACCATCCTCAAGACGCCCAAGGACGGCGAATTTCTCTCGAACATTGCTCAGGGGGCAAGTTTTCACGCGGAACCGCTTTCAGCAGTGGCCCGCGCCCGTTGCGAAGCGATCGTCAAAGAGCTTGCCGGATATGGTGTGGATTGGGTGGCGTTTGATATCCTTTCGGATTCCATCTCCGAGGTGAATATCACGTGTCCGGGGCTGCTGGTAGAAGTGAGCTACGCGCTTAAGAAGAACCTTGCGGATGTGGTGATCGATCTTATCGGCTGAGAGTTTTCTTCATCGCCCGGGCCGTCTCATTGGCCTGATCAGTACCAATATCTTCCAGTTTCCGGATGACGTTCGCTCTTTCCGCTTCTGGCTTACTCTGGGCGAGTTTGAATTTGCCGAAGACATCCTTGATTTCAATTTCCAGACCTACGATGGAGGCCAGAAGCTTCTGGTTCCCCGAAATATTTCTTTCTATATCGAATGAAGGATCTTCCTTAGAGCTTAAAAGGAGAAGTGCCCTTTTCAAGAATGCTTCGTCTTCACGTATCTGAGCCATTCCCTTCACATGGACCGAGATATAATTCCAGGTCGGGACGTTGTTCTCTGTCCCATAAAATGTGGGGGAGACGTAATGATGGGGTCCATGGAAGATGAAAAGAGCACATGTCCCGGAGAGCGTTTTCCAGGCCTCATTAGCGCGGGCCATGTGTCCAATGAGCGTATTCTTTTCCAGTATCAGGGGTAAGTGGAGAGCTTCGTCCCTGCAAACGATAGTGGCGAACGGGTTTGCCTGAATGACGAGTTCATTTTCGTGGGGATCATTCTGGATGGCGTATTTCGGTGAGTACATCTAGCAGGAAAGAGTTCCGAGCGTTGCCATCGCTTCCTCACGGGGAAGGATCTCAAGCTTGTAGGTGCGGTCGATACCGTTGATCTTCAGCATGTTCATGTAGTCGGGCTGTTCCATATCAGGAGCGAGCTTACAATCCGGAGTCTTGGAATAAACCGAATCGAGAATGAATCCGTTCTTCGTCGCGATCGTCACGTCATTGTGTGAAAAGCCATTCGCGGTTTTCAGATAAAAGGTAAGGATGCGTTTGTCACCGGCGTGAGCGATGATAAGGACACCTTCGCCGAGGGAGTTGGCATCGGCGGTCTTTGTGACTTTGAAATATTTGACGAGGTCATTCTTGTCGGCACCGACATTCTGGAGCTCAGGATTACACGAGACCAGAAGTATGAGTACTGAGAGAAGAAAGAATTTCATTAAATGCTCTGAGTTCCGTCAACGGCAACTTCGAGATCCATCTGCCAGCAAGCAGCAGCGCGGACTGAGCGGAAGGTGGTACAACCCTGCTGGTAAGTACAGCCCTGGTCAGACTGAACATCGTGAACCACGACAACGAGGCCGTTTGGTGCCGACTGAGCGTAACCGCTGAAGTCGATCGCTGGAGAACAGCTGTTCACGCCGGTCGTATAAGAAGTTGTTCCCATGAAGGGACCGAGAGATCCGTCGGTGTTCACTGAGCGGACACTCACAGAGTATTTGAGTCTCATGTACCCGTACGTGTCTGCAGCCTGACCAGTCACGCGGCCGAAGCACCAGGTTTTTCCGACCGGAGCTTTTGGTTCCGGACGTGGCTTCACGCGCACTTTAAGGACGGCATCCGTATCAATGAAACCTTTGGCATCGTTCACTGTTGTGAGGAAGTAACTTACGTTATGCGAGTAACCAGTTCCACTGTACTCATCACCCGTTGAATAGAACGGGTTCGCTGGTGAATACATCTGTCCACCGGCGAGTGTGATTGTCCCCTTACGAAGCGCGAATCCTGAACCAGTAGGTGATGAACATGTTCCGGTTGGCTCTCCACTTGGATAAAGTGCGGCCCAGTTATTGTCTTTGGGAATTGTGTTATAAGTTCCGCCCGACGTTCCGCCAGTTGTTGTTCCTGTCGTGCCTGAAGTTGTTCCGGCAGTTGTTGAGCCACTTGTGGTGTAACCCGGACAAGCGGGATTGGTGTAGTAATCGTATGAACACGCTGTGTATGAGCTACTGTTACTCGAGCTCTTTTTTGAAGTGGAGGATTCAGAACATCCCCACAACACGAGGCCCGTAAGAAGAATCATAGTAGTCTGTTTCATAGGCATACCTTTAGCGGGGAGTATCCCCTTACTCATCTAACTCCTAGGTCTCATCGGAATTCAGGGGGAAAACTTGATAAGCTGGAGTGGTTTAGTCCCAAGTCATTGAAATAACATGAGACAGCATTTATCAGATTTGAACCGTTTGCCGGATGCGTGAAGCGAATCCTAAAATGAAGGTCTATGAAAAGATTTGATTTCTTCCAACTCGTTCAGCCCCTCACAGAAAAACTGTATAGCATGGCCTATGCCCTGGTTCCGGATGATCTTCAGGCCGAGCAGCTTGTGATCGATTCCATGAACGCCTTTCTTTTGAAGGAAAAGAAATCACTTCTTCATAAAGACGTTGATCTCACCAATAAAAAAAATCTTCAGCTTCTTCGCCGGACTTATTTTAAGTCTCTTCTTCGCTACATGGGTGACATTGGAGTTCGCAGAAGCTCTCAGCTTGGTGAATCCAGTATCGTGGCCAATCCGGAAGGGTTCCGTGCCTTTTTCGGCCTTGATCCGAAAGTGCGTTTCGTGATGAAGCTTCGCTTCGAAGCTCAGTTCAACGTGGAGGAGATCGAAGAGATCACCCAGCTTCCGAAGTACGAGGTGATTGAGAAACTCCACAACGGAAGATTCCTTCTCCTGAATGATCTGAACCGCGGAGTAAATGTATGATGGAAAAAAACGTTTACCAGAAAAAGATTGTTCCTTATCTCGACGGCTCTCTTTCATCATCTGAAAAAGCTGAGTTCGAGGCTTACGTTTACACGCATCCTGATTTTGAGTCACAGATCCGCTCTAAAGAAGAAGAACTCACTCTCGTTCGTTCCATGATTCCCGCTCCGCTCATTGCGAAAGACTCTCTCGATTCCCTGGAAAACGAAATCCGCGAATCGGTTCTGAATCTGCTGCGTGAGGAGCCGAGAAATTTCTGGGGAAGAATGAAAGATTCCTGGGAAGAATGGCTTAGCCGTTAACCACAAGACTAAAGAAGATTGAGAATTCGCCGGTCTTTTCCCAGAGGGCCTGTGGTGGATTATGAAGCGTATCCATATCCTTTAACACTTCCACGAAAAAATCCTGCAATTGGTCCACATTCGTCCAGCGGATCATCTTGATCTGAACGATGTTGCCTTTCGAATCATAGGTAAGTCTTCCCGTCATGACCTGCTTCGTATCGGTCAGAGGAAATTGCTTGTGCGGATTTTCACGCTGAAATTTATCAAGGTGCTTGTAGAAACTGTTGATGTAGCCGATCGCCGTCCGACGCTGGAACCCGTAGAACATGAGCTCATACTTATTGAGTTCATCCGGATTTACTCCTTCCGGCACTTCCAGGTTCACAAGGATATCGCTGTTGTTGAGCGATGCCGCTCTCGGATCTCCTGAGAGAGTCGCTGCACTCTCGGCCTGAGCAAATTTCTGGATCTGAGAACCTTTCAGACTGATCGCCGAAAGAGTTTTCGTTTTTTCAACAGCAGCTTTCGCCACTTCAGGACGCGTCCCCGGGCGCTGCATTTTTTTTGCATTCACCGGGCGATTATCCTGAAGGTCGGAAAGACTCAGGGCCTTTCTTGGTTTCATCTCGACATTGGCCTTGGAAGGGCGGGTGTTAGGACTATACGGAACCGGATTGATATCCGGCGAATTCACCGGAGACTTCGAAACATAGACGCTGTCTTTTTTCTTACTCTCTTTAGAGCCGACAGTTCGGATGTCCTTAATGCGAAGAGGATTTCTGTTCCGCGGCTTCTGCGCCCGGGCGGTTCTCGGATTGGTAAATTGATCAAGTTTCTTCACACCTAAGAGCAGGGCATGAATCATCAATACGGCGAATAAAATCACCGGAAAGTTAATGCGTAATTTGAACTCGATGGATCGCTCTGACAACGATCTGCTCCTTGGTCCCAATCAGTGTATCTGTCTGAAAACTATGTCGCAATTCTTCTACCGCGCCCACGTCAATCCGTCAGGTTGAGAGATGCAGTCGGATAATTTTTCCCAACTTGACTCGCATCTCGGAAAAAAGAGACAATAGCTCTGATTTAAGGGCTATTTAAGCCGTGGAAAGAACAATAAGGACATTGCTCGACATGAAAAAATTACTCAGTTTAAGGCCCGTTAATATTTTCATTTTCTGCGGGCTCGGCATGGCCGTGATCCTTGGCTCCTTCTGGCACTACCAAACAAATCTCAACCAACTCAATCGTCTCTCACTTCTCAACCAGGGTTTGAATACCTGCTTCAGCCGGGTTTCTCAGACATTCACAGCGATGATGATCTCTGATCTTCAGTCACCTTATGTGAAATCAGAGTTCATGAATCTCTCGAACGAATGCCTGAACGAAACGGCACAGAACTCCCGCGCGCTGAAAGCGTCGATGGGCAAGGCCTACGAAAATCTCAATCAATTAATTTCTGAAACACATTGGTTCCACGAAAAAACCGGCCGCTCAACGGATCCGAAACTTTCGGCGGCGGCACTGGGCCCGCTTTCAGACCGCTACGGGCGCATGGAAAATTATAAGCAGACTCTCTCGGATGAAATCGATTCGACTTCGATGCTCATCCGCAATGTTCAGGCAAACGACGAGGCCCTGATGGGACTTGGTCTGATCATGTTCGTGATCGCTCTCTCGCTTCTGTCTCTTCAGGAGTACCAGCGTCTGGAAGCGAAAAAAGAAATCGAGCGTGAAGCTCTTAATTATCTCACCGCTGGCCAGAACACTGTCGGCGCGATTGTCGATCGCTTAGTTGAGCGCGCCCTCACAACTCAGAACATGCCTGTGACGGCCCAGATCTTCCGCGATTATCACGGGGATATTCTTGAGCGCCAGGCAACGCGCATTTCTACTGACGAGCGCACGGAAGAAGTGGTGGAAGCTGAAGTTGAACAGGAAGCCTTTGCTGTCCCTGTTCAAAGCACAGAAACCATCCTGGACGTCCGTGAAAGAACATCGCTGAAAGAAGCTCTCGTGACACTGCAAAACCTTCACGCCAAAGACAATGTCCACATCGCTGAACTACGCGATGTTCAGCTTCTCGCCAACACTGAAGGCGTCGAGCACATGCTGAACGCAGCTGTGAACGCCCTTCTTTCTCACCGTCAGGGTGAGAAGAAGATCATGGTGGGAACTCAGGTTCACTCAGATCGGGTGATTCTTAATTTCTTCTTAGGCGGAGCTGTCTTCTCTGCTCCCGAACTTGAATACGCATCCAATCCTGAAGTCATCGTCGAAAGCCTCGATATGAATCTCCAGATCCTGAAAGAAATGGTCTCACTTGCGAGTGCCCAGTGGTTCATCGAAAACAAAGTCGATCGCCACGGGAAAATTTCCGGAATGAATATCCGTCTCATCATGGATAGAGCGCTTAAAGAAAACCGTCCGAAAAATTTAGTGTCGGTGATGAAAGGGAAAAAGCGCGATCTCGCGAAGACGATGTCCCACTAGAAGTTCAGAACGAACGTCACCGGACCATCATTTACCAATTGAACTTTCATGAAGGCACCAAAAGTGCCTTCTTTTACATTGGCGCCATGGGCGCGAAGATCACGGTTAAAGAGAGCGTACTTAAGACGAGCTTCCTGAGGAATCATGGATCGCTCAAAGGATGGGCGATGTCCGCCGGAACCGTCCCAGCTCAGAGTGAACTGTGATACGGAGAGAATCTCGCCCTTGATCTGTTCGATGTTAAGATTCATTTTTCCGGACTCATCATCAAAGATCCGAAGCTTCATGATCTTGTCGACGGCCTTGGAAATACAGGATTCATCATCATCCATCTCAAAACAAACCAGGAGCAATAGCCCGGCCCCTATGGAGCCTACGACTTCATTGTCTACGGTGACAGTGGCTTCCTGCACTCTTTGAACGACGACTTTCATATGGGTCTCTTCGGAGTGACCTGCAGTCTCATGGCGTCTTTTATCGAATTCTGAACGCAACTGAGAAGCTCTTCGTACTGAGACTTCATGCTGAGGGAATTCGCAATCACTTCGGCGAGATCTGCCGAGCGCGGAACGTGGACGGCGAAAAGGAGTTTCGAGATCGGCACATCATGAGCATGTGACAAAAGATAATGTATGAAGAGAATGAGTGCTTCGTCCGCGTGCATGCGAACGATCACGCGGCTTCCGGAGAAAAGCTCGATGAAGTGAAGCTTCACTTCACCATCATGGGTCACCCGGGTCTCTGCAGTTGTGAGCGGAAGATGGAGATCTGACGGAGATGTTCCATCGACGAACTCAATATAAACATCTTCGTTTTCCGGCATGATCGGGCGGGTCGGCTTCTGAAGAAGAGCTGCGTGAATCACAGGATTGGCCCAACTGATCTTCGGTCCCATCCGGCCATCGTCCATTTTCCAGACGAGATTCTGAAGCCGTCCTTCAAAGGTAGAGAGGCGCGAGAGAATCTCGCAGGCGTATCTCGGGAACAAATCACGGGTGATCTGATCAATGTGCTTGTAGGAGCGAAGAAGATTCGAAGGCGTGCTTTCGAGAAGCTTGTCTTCCGTGAGGTCGAGAACGGCAAAGCCCGTCGCAAGGTGCTGGGGAAGAGATTCCGTCTGCGTGAGAAACTTCGGCACGAAGAATTTCGACAGCGACCCTTTCACGAGTGATGGTCCACCGGAGAAAGTGAGGTGAGTCACCTGCTGGCCCACAGTTGTGGAGAAATAATTTCTCAGAATATTCGGGTTGAGACCCGGAATCTTCGGAGTGAGCTGGAAGTACGAGCAAAGCGTGTGTCCGTACTCAGAAATGATCGAGCGAAGAGTTCCCACGGGATGGAGCTCAAGGTTCACAGCTGGTTTTCTGAAATCCACGACGAGGAAATAGCCCTGATCTTTTTCAAGGCCCAGATTAAGTCCCTGCTCTCGGGTCGCCCTATCGTGTACATCAAGAACGCGGATATCGAAGAGGGTATCCAGAGGCACACAGTTATCCAGGAGACCTTTAAAGTACGCTGGATGCGTGATCTGGCTTGAGTCTTCTGTCGTTGAATGGATGAGCATGCCGTTAACAATCGCTTCCTGGAAATACTCCACGCGGAAAGTATCCGGGCAATCAAGCTGCGCCATCGGAGGAACATCGGACAAGTGTGACAGATAGAAAGAACGCAGATGTTCCGTGAGCGGAGCAAGATCTCTCATGCTCTCGAGATCTGCGGAAATCCGGAAGTAGGAGCAGATCTGCTTTTCATTGATCTTTTCGCGGGATTTCCGGAAAACATAAATGTAGCCGCCAAGCTCGCCCTTGCCCTTGACGTTTTCAAGGTCAAAAATCGCCTCAGTCTTGAGTTCTCTCATGATGGGTTCAAGGCGCTCACGAAGCGAAGGCACGAAGAGTTTTTTCGAAGAGAGGACGAACATATAGCCATTCGGCTTTAAGAACTCCACCTGCTCCTGGATTTTCGCCATGAGGAAGTGTTGAGGATTATTTTTCGGGAACTGACAGAGGTTCAGTACTACGCGATCATACGTAGAAGTATAGAACGGATTACTCTCATCCATGAAGAAACTGTCTTTCTGAGAACCCTTTCTGTTCCGATAGTGGCTGCCCATGATGCGCGTGATGTACTCAATCGGACCTTCGCCCTGGTTCTGCGCTTTGTTCACGAGGAAGGTGAGGAACTGAAGTTCGTTGCAGATTTTCGTGAACATGCCGGAGACAAACTCGCGGCCCTTGAAATCCGGGCAGAGCATTTCGTCCCAGCGGAAGTGAGCGTTGTTTTCCTGAGCGAGCCAGTGAGAAAGTGCGAGCGACTCGAGATAATCGCCGTAGTATTTACAGCTGATGATGTGTTCCTGCTCGAGGGATCCGCCCGGGATCGCTCTTCCTTCCACCGTCTCAACCCAGTAAGGGAAATTGATCTGGAGAGAATTCATGAAGAGACCGAACGAAAGATGCGAGAGCGCGTGCGAGTAGACTTTATTCTGATCCTGGGAAACCTGGGTTTTCCGGGAAACGTTCTTGATGATTTCAGTGATCGAAAGTTCTCGCGCAACCAGAAGAAGCTCTTTCATCACTTCTTTCATATTTTCCGTCGGACGGTACCAGCTGTAGAGATTGCTTTCGAACGCGCGGGATTTCAGTTCCGACTGTGAGCCCTTCTTGAAAATCTGCGAGAGAAATCCTGTCGGATAGAGCAGGGCCTTGTCAGTGAGCTCAAGGCCACACTGATCAAGGAGTGAGGAAATGAAGCGCAGTTTGAGGAAAGTGATCGTCGCAACCCGGCCCGTGTAAGTGGAGATGAACTGAGCGAGCTCAGGTTCTTCCTCGAGTTTTTCCGGCTGAAGGCAGGCCCAGAAAGAGGAAAGGTCATCCATCTTGTTGAAGTGAAGGCCCAGACTTTCCGCGTAGGAGAGGAACTCGTTGTAGAGGGCCATCTTGATGGTACGTGGGAAATCTTTGTTCTTCATGAGTTCGCTGGTGATGTCAGATTGAACGACATTCAGGAGCTGCTCAAATTTCACCACCTGCCTGGAAGAAAGTGAGTCGCCTTTCCAGCCGGGAGTGAAGCAATCTACCGGAGAAAAGCGATCGCTGACTTCGACACCGAAAGCGCGCGGCTTAGGAATCTGATGAAGGAAAGTAGGGAATCGACTTTTCACCGGGCACGGAAGTTCTTTTGACTTCACAGATCCGGCCTGGGCTTCTCTTTCAGAGGCCGTCTGGAACCAGTTTAAAGCTTCAAAAGTCTTTTTCGTCAAAGAGGCTCTCCACTACACCATCGGTAAAGCAAAAGTATTGAAATGATTCATGATTTGGGTTTCGTATTCTGACTTATTCGGGCAATTTTGTCATGGGAAAACTAGCCGCCGAGACTTAATTTCTAAAGGTCGTCCAGATTGTTTCCGACACGCTCAATTAAGCGCCCTTACTAAATAATTTGCGTTTGAACGGGAGATTTTATGGAGAAGAGCTTCAATGATCAGGAACTTTCCGACATCATGAAAGAAATTGAAGCGTTAGAGGAAGACTTTAAAGAGGAAGATGTGAAAGCGAAGGTCATACCTGTGCTTCACGAACTCTCAGAGCTTCCTGAGGCGAAAGCGGTACCTCTAAAGGCCGTGGTGAAAGAAGAAACATTTGTTGCAAAAACGCCTGCTGCGATGAGCTTTAAGGTTTCGGGTGATCTTAACCTGGAGCTTGAGTTTGACGTTGGCGGAAAATTTGTTTCCATCGCGGTTTCTGAAGAAGGTCTCACGATTGTTCTCGATGGTGGCATGACCTTTAAGGTGCCGGTCGTTGACAAGAAAGCTGCTTAATCACAAATGACTGTCAAAATTCTCGGGGGAGTTGCCAGAGGTTTTCCTCTTTCACTTCCCCGATCTGATTCCACTCGACCTACCTCTGTCCTTATCAAACGAAAACTTTTTGACTGGCGCCAGGATCTTGGCGGACACATTTTTATCGATCTGTGTGCGGGGTCCGGGGCGATGGGTTTTGAGGCCCTCTCCCGTGGAGCAGAGAAAGTCGTTCTGGTCGATGCCGAAAAAGGTCCCTTCCTTACGATGAAAAAAAATCGCGATGATCTCGTGAGGGCGTTCAGGTTTGATGAAAAAACGATCCAGGTCAGCCAGTCTGACGCAAAGAAGTTCCTTGAAAGAGAGATTTCTTACTTCGGAGAAGACAGCATCCTGTTTTTTGATCCTCCCTATGAAGACCATAAGCTTTACCTCGAGGGTCTCGCGATCCTGAAGGCCAAAGGGTTTAGCGGAGAGCTGTGGCTTGAAACCGACCGCCTGAAGGGCCCTCCCCGGGACCAGATAACCCAAGCGTTCCATTCAATTATTAAAATTGTGGAACAGGGTGATCACTTTGTAGTTGTCGGGAAACTGTTATAAAATCTTTCCATGGATAAAAAACGTGCGCTCTATGCCGGGACCTTTGACCCCTTTACGAACGGGCATCTGGATATCGTCCAGCGCGCTTTGAAACTCTTCGATGAGCTGATTGTCGTTGTTGCTGTTTCTCCTACCAAGACTCCTTTCATGTCGACGGCTACGCGGGTAAAGGTTCTGAAAAAATTATTCGCCCATGAACCAAAGATCAAAGTCGAATCGTGGTCAGGACTCATCGTCGAGTACGCCAGACAGAACAAAATCAACTCAATCATCCGTGGCCTTCGTCCAACGGGTGATTTTGAAATTGAATTCCAGATGGCCTCGATGAACAGAAAAATTAATCCGGACTGCGACACCGTTTTCCTCATGACGAGTGAGAAGCTTTATTACATTTCAAGTTCCCTGGTGAAGGAAGTTTTCATTCACGACGGTGACATCACCTCGTTTGTTCCTCCGCTGGTCCAGGAAGAACTGAAGAAAATTAAGAAATAACAGGATCACCTATGCATCTCAGTTCCCGCGTTATCGGCATTCCCGATAGTATCACCATGAAGCTCAATGAACGGGCCATCGCTTTAGCTGAAGAGGGAAAGGTTATTTATAATCTCTCCGGCGGTCAGCTTCCGATCAAGCCTCTTCCGGAATTCGTGGAGAAGATCCACCATCAGCTGAACTTTTTGAAATCGTATCAGTACTGTCCTTCTGCGGGATTTCCGGGTCTCAGAAAAAAACTCCTGAAGCATTTTTATGAAACCCGCGAACTGGCCGCGGAACTTTTGGAAACATCCTTTGACTGCATCCTCTCGAATGGATCGAAGCACTCGATCTACGAAGCGCTTGGTGCGGTGATTGACCCGGGTGATGAAGTGATCCTCCTTGCTCCGTTCTGGGTTTCTTATCCGGAGATGATCAAGTTCTGGGGAGGAATTCCTGCCGTCGTGAAATCGAACGTCTTCGATGCCTTTGTTCCGGCGATCGATGACATCCGGAAAATCATGAGTCCGCGGACGAAGTGTATCATCATCAACAGTCCCAACAATCCTTCAGGAGTTCATTACTCAGAAGCCTGGATGAAAGAGTTCGCAGCTTTCCTGAAAGACTATCCGAATCTTGTGGTCATCAGCGATGAAGTCTATTCGGAGATCAGCTATTTTGATCCGAAGCCTTCGTATTTTTATCAGTACGATCACTCTCTCATCAACCAGACCATCATCATCCGCGCGATTTCAAAAACTCTCGCGAGTACCGGACTTCGTCTCGGATGGACGATCGCTCCCAAAACTGTTGTTGATGCCATGTCGAGAATCCAGGGGCAGACAACGTCGGGGCCCAACAGCCTTATTCAGCGGGCATTGATGGATTTTGATCTGTCACACATTGATTCTTTTCTCGTTCCGGTGAGAAACCATATTCGTTCCAATGCGGCCACTCTTCGCGAGAAATTCCGGGAAGGAAATCTGGGTCACTGCTGGTATCAGAGTACGTCGGCGTTCTACTTTTTGATCGATTTTTCCCGGACGCCGATGTTCGGTCGCTTTGATAATGTGGAAGGGGATGATCACTCCTACAAGATCGCCGATGAGCTCCTTCACCAGGAAGGAATTGCCGTCGTTCCTGGTCACGATTTCGGGATGCCTAATACCGCACGGATATCGCTCGTGATTGAAGAAATCCCTTTTCAGGAAGCGATAACTAAAATCATCAGGTATCTGCACAAAGTCTCTTAGGGCAAGATCGTCCCCCCCTCTGAAAGTACCCCTCTCAAGCGATATAATTGAGAGGTGAAAAACTACCTCAACCTCATTCTAATTCTGGGTTTTCTTCTTCTCGTCTCGTGCGCAGCAAGCCCGGAAGAAGAAGCTGACATGGGCATCGATCGCGCACTGACACTTCTATCAAATTCAAAATGTAGTGAAGCCATCAAAATTCTCGAAGACCTGAAAGATCAGGATGAGAATCCGGTGTGGGTGAAAACACTTGCGAGTGCTTATGCCTGTAAGGCGGGCTTCAATGAAATCAGTTTCGTTGATAATGACATTGCCAACATCGACGATAACTTTCTCCTGAAAAGTATTTCTATTCTGAGTTACTCCGACGAGACATCTGTTGATTCCGCGAGCTATCTGGCGATGAAGCAAGCGTTGAAAATTCTCGGGCGCACTGACTTCAAGCAGCTTACCAGAAACACAGATTTCGGAGTCCGGCACGGCGAAGACATGGGAGTGCAGGTTCTGATTTATTCCATCATGCAGTTTGGGAAATATCTGAACTGGTATGGAGACGTGGATAGCACGGGGAAGAAAGGTGCGGGGACGAATACCAATTTGTGCTATCTCAATTACACCTACGCACCGGCGATCGCCGTTGTTGGTTCTCTCCCGGTCACAAACGCCTGCAACGGAATCAATAAGGGTCATCCGGATCTCGCCGCTAACCGCATCGTGAGAATGTGCGAAGGCCTCACCCTCATGACGAATATCTACGACACTCTCAACACGATTGATCTTTCTTCATCCAGCACGCTGAGTTCCTTGGAAAATATTGTGGCGGAGTTAAACACGTATCGGACAGTCGCTAACGCTGCCGGAGTCGGATACCTGCTGGATGTCACTTCACCTACTGCCTGTGAAACGCTTCTCGCGAATGCGTCTGACATGAACAATGCGGAGTTTCTGTTTGCGCTGATCCTTGAACAGGAGCATGAATGAAGGGATTTTTCCTCCTTTTCATTCTTCTTCTGATTTCATTTCCGGTCTTCGGACTGGATAATCCGTATACGCTTCGCTCCCCGCGCGGGCTTCTCATGGGAGATGCCTTCACCGGAATAAACGACGATGCTTTTACCCTCTTTTATAATCCGGCCACTCTCGGGCGGCATAAGAATGATTTTTCCATGTATCCCTTAAACGGCATGGCGACCGGAACAAATGTTCTGGCGAACATGGACCGCTTCAAGGATTTTCCCAATGAACCGGTGGGTGCATCTGATCGTCTGATGAATTACCCAGTTCACGCCGGAGCGAACACTGCTCCGGGATTTAAGATGTTTAATTTCGGATTATCCGCGATCGTTGCTGACTCTTACGATGTCCTTCTCCGCAACAAGGCCAATCCTACGATGGACATTGATCTCCGGAGTGACAGGGGAGTGGCGGCAGGGTTTGCGATTCCGATCGGGCCCGGACGGCTTAATAAAAAATCCACGAGTGGTTCCCAGACTTCCCTTGGCATAGGGGCAAAATACATCGAACGGACAGGTGTTTCAGATCGCATCGGGCTTTTGTCACCGACAGTACTGAACTCTCTTGATCAGGATGGGGTCTCGAAAATCGTCAAAAGTCTCGGCCGGGTGAAGGGACAAGCGTGGGGATTCGATGCCGGTTTCGAGCACGTCGTGAAAGTCGCCAACTCGCAATTTGTCATCGGGCTCGCGGCTCTGGATATTACAGGAACTGACTTTAAGGTTCCGAAAAATCCGGATCATCTCAAAGTCGCCAGTAATCGCGATCAGGTGAATCTCGGCAGTGCTTTCGGACAGGATTTCGGAATTTTCCACTACATCATGTCAGCAGATATCCGCGCGTTAAATGAACAGATGGATTTCGGGAAACGTCTCCGTTTGGGAGGGGAAATAGGTATCCCGGGTCTCGCGGTCATGGCCGGGATGAACTCCGGTTATTA
>CANGAC010000019.1 GCA_947451425.1 Bacteriovoracaceae bacterium
AAGCTCAACTGTTCAGCAGTCTGGTCCTTGATGTCGGCGATAAGCATTTCTTCATCAAAGCGAATGTATTCTTTTATGATGTGCTTTTCCATGTCCGGGAAAACGCGATCGAGCACACGTTTCATGAGCTTGATCTTCGTCGCCAGGTCTTCACTCTGAGGCTCTTCCTCATGAATCAGGAAAAGCACGTGGCAGAAACCCTGGTTTAGCTTGTGATCAAAGGCCTCAAACTCCGTGATGAAGTGACCCCATTCGTGAGTCATGCTTTGAGGAATCAGAAGAGTCTGGGCCTCTTTATGGAGTTCCTTATTGAGGATCCAGGTTACGCTGATCGCTCCACGTGCCGTAGACGCAGAACAGACATCAATAAGCTCTGCCGTAAGACTTTCTTTATTTCCGAGGTAATTCAAAAATTTCTTAGGAGAAAGAGAGACATAAAGATTTTCACAGGTAAGTTTTGTGAAATCCTTGAAGGTCAGCGTCCACTCCTGCTTTTCAACCAGGTCTTCCGGAGTAGTTTTTTCGATCGTATCGAAGTGTCTTCTGTCGAGAGCGTCTGAGATCATCTGATCGAGATTTTCCCAGGTCGATTCTTCAAAGAATGATGAGAGCTCTGCGCGGTAACCTTTGTGAGTAAAAAACTCTTCGCCCTGAAGAAGTCCCATCGGTTTTGCACGACTTCCGAACTCATGAAATTTTCCATCTTTATAGAAAGATGGCTCACGGGTTTCCGGAAGAATTTTCGCATGGAAGTGCTTGCGATAAATCGCTTGAACAGCTTCCGGAGTTCTCAGGAAAGAAACACCAAACTGATAAGTCTCGAGGAGGATTTTCTTATTGAGAGGACGATCCGTAATGATTTTGACCGCATCTTCAGGATGGGATTTTCTGAGTTCCACCAGCTTCAACACCGCACCCAGATCGTGACCAAGGATCACGTGCTTTGTGTGACGGGAGATGATCGCCTCGTGGTTTCCCTTCCGGGATTCCTTAAAATGCTTCAGTAATCCGAAACTCATATAGAAAGAGCTTAAAATAAAAAAACCACTCTTGCGAGTGGTTTTGATCGGGTATTTTTCGAGTAATTTTATCGAATAGCGAGTTTATCACCAGGGAGGATCGAACGGCGCTTGATAATGTGATGATTCGTTCTGATGATCGTGCTCATCGGAACACCTGTTCTCTGGGCCACGCGCCACAAAGTATCGCCTTTTTTCACAGTATAAAAGACCGATGGGTTACGAATAAGTCTTCCACCCTTGGCAGAGGCCATGACTCTGTTGCGATCGCGCTTTTTCCTTTCACGCTTTGTTGGCTGCTCATAAATGTCAGCGTACATGTTCGCGCGAAGTGAGTGATCTTCCCGGAATGGAAGATAGACGATCGTGCGTTTTTCCAGAGTGCGGGTTTCAGAAAGATCGGGATTAAGAGACGTCATGACATCCATCGGGATGCGGAACTTCTTGGCGATCTGCTCGAGAGTCTGCTTTCCGTTTGTCGCGAAAGTCTTGTAGTTGTCAGAGACGACAGAATCTTTTTCTGCGTGCGCATCCCAGGCCTCGCGCGTTCCGACCGGAAGGCGAAGTGGATAAGATTCTACGTAAGGAGGAACTTGCCATCTCGTGATCTCAGGGTTGTAGCGCTTGAGTTCTTCAAAATCGATGTCGACGATTTCCGCCACATCGTAAAGATCAGCATTTCCCTTCACCATGATTTCTTCGTAATCGAGAGCTTTCTCGAATTGAATTTCATTGAAGCCGAAGACATCGAGGTTTTTCCCGATGATCGCGAGGGCCATGATCTTAGGAACGTAGTTCTTCGTTTCTGGTTTTAAGTAGCGGCCCTTCGTGAGTTTCCAGAAGTCATTCGTGCGATACATGCGGGTAGCGCGGGTGATCTTTCCTTCACCTGCGTTGTATCCGGCAGTCGCGAGTTCCCAGGAGCCGAAGAGATTGTGAAGAGTCTTGAGATAGTTAGCCGCTGCAATCGTCGCCTTGAGGGGATCGCGGCGCTCATCAACGTACCAGTCGATGTTGAGACCGAATTTTTTCCCGGTGTAGGGCATGAACTGCCACGGACCAACAGCTTTAGCCCATGAGCGAGCATGATTGGTGAATCCGGATTCTGCCATCGCAAGATAAATCAGATCGCGGGGAAGACCATTATCCGCCATGATCTTCGAAAGAACAGGAGCGTAACGGCCGGCGCGCTGAGTGTAGTTAATGAAGTGCTGACGACCACGAGGACCAGTGAAGAATTTCACCCAACCAGCAACCTGTTTGTTCCACGTGACGGGAATATCGAATTTCGTATTTCTGAGTCCAAGTTCTGTCACAGCTTCCGGCTGAATCTCATATGTCATAAGAGGAGCGGTGAAAGTTTTCTCGTGAGCAGAACCGTGAATACAACCCTTACAATTCGGAAGATCAGCTTCAATCAGCTGCTCCTGAACGCGATAGTACTCAGCTTGTTCAGCGACAGTGGGATTGTATTCTTTTGGTTGTCGGGAAGACTTGTGGTGAGAACAGGCCGTCGTAAAAATCACTAGTGTGAGCGGCAATAGGGCCAGCTTGATCATCGTAAACTTCCTTAATCTTCCTGAAGTAGGCAGTACTCCATCAATATCAGAATAAGCTACCTGTGGATTCACACATACCCGGAAAATATGTGTCCCTATAGGCTCATTCTGTCTGCATAAACGGCCACTTGGGCCGTCTTCTCGTATCGGACCAACGGCCCTTTACTAAAATATAAACCGATGCATTTAAAAAGCAGAGAAAATTGATCGGCCTTGAGGGACTTTAGTAGGGTGCCGCTCAATGCTAAGATCAGTAAATGCTTAAACTCATTCTGATCTTGCCATGGCTCATCATTAACTTTCAACCTTTAAACGCAAAAGTTGAAGCGCCTAATTATAATTTCAGCGTTGATACACTGAAAGATTTCGCACCAGGTTCGAAACTTGAAGAGATCGAAAAAAAATATGGCAAAGGCACTGTTGAGAGAAGTGGCGGTGGAGTTCAGACATTAAAATTTTTTGTTTCCCACATTCGCTACAAATTTCCTGTTCTGATTCAGGTGAGCGAAGGAAGCGTCCTGGATATGTACGCAAGGCTCCCTCAATATTTTCTTCACGACATCTTTCTTCAATCGCTGGTGAATCGTCTGGGAAAACAAACGAGCTATGTGAAGACAGGTGAAGCGGCTCACTACATCTGGGATACAGCGGAACTTAAGCACATCTATGACGGCGCCTGCACTATCACATGCTTTCCGATTTTCTATGCTGTGGAAAAAAAAGAATCACCGGCAAAATCCATCCTGCAACAGATGAGAAACACCGGCGGAAAAAGAATCTAGCCGCGGTAAACAGGATTCGGAATCTGGTATTTCTGCGAATGCTTATAGACACCAAAAGCGACTGGGATCATCAGAAGACAAAGAATCTGCCCCATCGTGAAATAACTGAAGTAATAACCGAGTTGTGGGTCTGGCTCCCGGAAGAACTCAACGATAAATCTCATGACCCCATAGCCACCAACAAAGACTGCACCGGCAAGGCCGATGTATTTTTGTTTTCTATGAGCAATGAAGACGGCGATGCTTAACACAATTCCTTCCAGAACACCTTCATACAATTGCGAAGGATGACGCGGGAAAGGTCCGCCGCCGGGAAAAACAACTCCGGCCCAGCTTTCAGTGACTCTTCCGTACAATTCGCCATTGATGAAATTGCCCATTCTACCCCAGAAAAGTCCCTGGGTTCCGGCGATCGCCATGCAATCGGAGATCTGATAAAAATTCACTTTATGGCTGCGGGCAAAGAGCCAGGTAGAAAAACACATTCCTACAACAGCTCCATGGAAAGAAAGACCTCCCTTCCACACTGAGAAAATATCCGCGAGATTTACCGAATAATATTCCCAGTTATAAACAAAGACGTAGGCCAGCCGTGCACCAAAAAACATCCCGAGGATGAGCCATGTAACATACTTGTCGATTGTTTCTGCAGGGAGAGGCCAGACTTTTTTATTGGAAAGATATTTAAGGAGAAGGCCACCCAGCACGAAGCCCATGACATACATGGCGCCATACCAGCGAACCTGAAGAGGTCCCACAGAAAAAATAACCGGATCAATCCAAGTTTGTCCCATGGAAATAGACTAATGGAGATGTCGAATAGTGACAACTATGGATTGTGAACAACTTCAGCGACAGCATAGCTTGGCATGACTCCGGCGCTTAACGTATAAATCGCGCGCTTCATCGCAGGCGAAATTCCGGTGAAGCTCAGGAGACAAGAACTTACTGAAAGGAAGCTGATGAGATCCTCGCGGGACATATGGGACGAAATCTTTCCTTCGACATCACGACGGATAAGACGAAGATTGTTGCCGATCCGCATTTCTCCGCCTTGTGAGAATATAGTTTTCCTTTCAACATCAATCAGGACGGATTCACCAAATGATTGAGCTTGCTTCATGAGGATAACAGCACCATCTTTCACTGTTCCCCAGTAGCAAAGGACTCCCATATCCGAAAGCGCCATCGCAAGAAAGCGCGCAAGAACAACACGCAAACCAACCATCTGGTCAGTGTGAGAAATATCAGACGTCACAGCAAGATCCCAAAGATTGCGGGTCATCGGCATCGCCAGAAGTCCTACTTTCCGATAAACATAAACGGGAAGTCCCGCCATGTAAGAAAGACTCTCGAGACCATAGCGATCAAGAAGATCAGAGCCGGAAATCTGTGCCTGAACACGTGGGCCGGCAGTTTGAACAGTGAGAATCCGTGAGTGAGCTTTGTGAAGTGAGATTTTTTTCACCTCAGGGTCTGTCAGAAGACTGAAGCCCATTTCTCCCAGCAGATGCTGAAATTTTGGATTCACTTCATCTGCACTTACGCGCACGTAAATGGGATATAAGTGAAGTTTTCTGTACTGATAATAATTCCAACGCTGTTCCATGCGGGACCTCTCTATCTGTCTCATCGGAGGACCGGGAAAAATACTGAGCTGTCTAAACTTTAGACGGCCTGTTCAAATAGCGGTCGTTTTCATAGGGGAAAAGCGATTCAGGAGGGTACCCGATGGCATCCGATTTGCTCTCTCTTAGGTATGGAATTGTCCCCGGAACAGAACCTCCAATCCTTCGTCCTTACTCATCCCCGCTTTCAGGAGAAAAATCTTCTGAAAACCAGGGGCGAACTTGCACGCGAAATTTCCCATCTCGATGTTTCACGGGATCGCCGCGACTATCTCCTCCACCTCCTTTCTCACGCTCATACACCCGAAGACGTCGCAGAGCTAATTACTCAAGTAATCCGTCGATGATTTGTGTGCCTTTCTAGGGCGACATCCTTACAGTAAGATAGCTCAAATCTTATCCAGCGATGCCCATGCTCAACGACGAGAACCGTTACTTATTTAAATTCGCCTTCCGGAGTATCCGCAGGAATCGGGGAAGAAGTTTTTTTATTGGCTTCTCTGTTTCCCTCGCTGTTTTTATTGCGGTCTGGGTTCTTGCATTTTTTGATGGGGTCAACCGGCAGATCGAAACAGCGGTCGTGAACACCAATACAGGTTTTTATCAGCTGCAGGAAAATTCCTACGGGCGGACAACGGACGCAAGTCATCCTCTTCCTTTCAGTGAAGAGGTGAAAAAAAAATTCCGTGACCAGGGCATTGACCGGTATTCACCAGAGCTCGTCGTAGACGCGAACATTTCAGCTCCGGAAGGGAATGCTGCTCTCGTCCTTCTGGGGATCGTACCTTCCCTGCACCGGCAGTTTCTTGGTGTGGCCTCCGGAATCATAGCTGGGAGTTTCATTGATGACACTGATGAAAACGGCATCGTGATTGGAAAGGAACTCGCGGCAATCTTTAAGTATAAGCCGGGCGATCAGTTAGTCGTGAATTATCAGGACATCAATGGCGAGCTTCGATCGGAGATTCTCACGATCCGCGGGATCTACGCCTTCAGCAGCAACTCCTTTGAGAAACGATTCGCGTACACGGGACAGAAGACTCTCCAGCGACTCTATCTGAATCAGGATATGGCCACGACACTCTACAACCGAATTCCCTTCATGACCCGGGACCTCGGTCAGAAAGAGAAGCTGAAGACTGCTCTCAGTTCGCACACAGAAGTTCTGAAAACCTGGAAAGATCTGAATCCGGAAATGTCTGTCGTGATCGAATTCAACGACGGGATGATTAAATTTTTCTTCCTCATCATAGGCGTTACGATCATGATGACGATCCTGACTCCGATCCAGATGCTGTGGCAGGAAAGACTTCCCGAACTCCGGATGATGAACATTCTGGGAGTCGTGAAAAGAAGATTCTGGAAGATTGGTTTCTTCGAAGTAACTCAGATGATTCTTTTCTCCGGAATCGCTTCCTGCATTTTACTTTCTGTCATCCTGAGTATCCAGTCTAAGACCGGTGTTGATTTTCGCCATCAGCAACAGGGTCTCAACATCGAACGCGCGGGCATCAAGCTGACTGGTGTTGTCTATCCGGTTTTCTCAGTAAACCAGATCCTTGTGACTTTCGCGTTTATCATCTTTGTCATGTGCTTTTCCTATCTCTGGGCCATCCACCGGACATTGAAAAAACTGGATAAGTCAGCATGAGAGCTTTCCTCTTCCTTTTAAAATTCAGCTACCGCAATCTCTGGCGATCACCGAAAAGAACGATGATCATGGTTCTCTCTCTGGCACTCGCTTCAGGTTTCATCATCTGGGATCTGAACTTTGCCAATTCTGGTTCCAAGGAAGTGATGAAAGGATTTCTTTCCCAGTATGCGGGGAGATATCAGATTACGCGTCCCGATTATTACGAAGTCGCTAATTCCAAACTCTTCAACAACTATAAAGTCATGTCGGACGAAGAGGTGGCTGATAAATCACTCTTCGCCACTTCCACCAGAAGGGTCACCGCCCCAGTTTTCCTTTCCGGGGAAAAGAAAACACTTGGTGTTCTCATGACCGGGATCGAGGTCGCCTCCGAGCTGCGCCTTACTAAGCTCAGTGATGCTGTTTCAAAAGGCGAGTTTCTGTCTCCCGCTGGAAGTAAAGAGATCATCCTTGGGAAGAGACTTGCTGAGCGTCTCGACGTGAGGATCGGTGGAGAAGTCGCGGTCATCGGCCAGGCCCTCGATGGTTCAGTCGCCAATGATCTTTATCGCGTGCGGGGGTTTCTGGATTTCGGAGGCGGCGATCTTGAAGACACATTAGCCTTCACTCAGATCGCCAGCGCCCAGGAATTTCTGGTGATGGATCCGGGCCAGTACCACCAACTTGTTCAATTCGACATGACAAATGAAAATCTTCCGAAGATCGAAGGCCTGAGGGCCTGGACATGGCAGGAGTTGATTCCGGAAATTGGAGTGTCAGTGAGCTTCGTGGATAATTTTACATGGATCGTTTCTATTATCATCGTCATGGTCATCAGTCTCGGACTTGCGAACACACTGATGATCACATTCTTTGAACGGGAAAAAGAATTCGAGTCGCTGAACATCCTCGGAGCAAAAGCATCCTGGGTCGCCTGGTCGCTTCTCATTGAAGTTACGATTCTCGGCACGTTTTCCATGATCCTTGGATGCCTCATAGGACATGCAGCAACCACACTTTGCAGTCACTATCCCATTAACCTCGAACTATTTACCAATGGGAAAGCCATCATCATGGGTGGTATGACGATCAAGCCTCTGGTGAAATTCTATCCGATGGCCCAATACTACTGGCAAGTGCCGCTGATGATGTTTTGCTTTCTGGCCCTGTCGATGATCTATCCCCTTATCCGGGTGATGAAGAGGAGTAAGAATGCAGTTTGAATTGCAGAACGTAGAGAAGTTTTATCAGATGTCGGAAGAGAACAAGGTCTTCGGCGCAAAAGATATCAACCTGAGTATTCACGAGGGAGACTTCATGGCACTGGTGGGCCCTTCGGGCTCCGGAAAGACGACAGTCCTGAATCTCATCGCGGGCCTCATCCTGCCTTCAGGGGGAAAGCTCTTCCACGCCAAAAACGAAATCACGAGTTTCAGCCTCGAAGAAAGAACGCAGCATCGCCTCGAGTACATGGGATTTATTTTCCAGGACTATCAGCTTCTCCCGGTTCTCACAGTGCATGAGAATATTGAGTTTCCTCTTCAGCTCAAAAACTTCGCGAAGAAAGAAATCAGCGAGCGGGTGGAATGGGCGCTGGAGCAGGTCGGTCTCAAGGGCTATGGAAAGCGCTTTCCCAAGCAGCTTTCAGGTGGGCAACAACAACGGGTGTCCATTGCCCGGGCGATTGCCGGTAAGCCCCAGTTGATTCTTGCCGATGAACCGACGGCCAATCTCGATACGAAAACGGCTCAGGAAATTATCGAGCTTTTCAAAAAACTTAATCAGGACTATCGGCTGACCTTTATCTTCTCCACTCATGACCAGCGGCTCATTGACCAGGTTAAGACCGTTCTTTACATTAAAGATGGTCAGATCATCGAAACGAAAAAGCACTGATGGTGAATATGAAAATCAATTTCCGTCCCAGAGAACTTTTCTTTTGTGCCGCCCTCGGGGTGAACGCCAACAATGCAGATGAATGGTGGAAATACTCTGATGATCAGATGCGCGGGGACCAATCCCGGGGTCACATGACCATGACGATCACGACCCCAAACTGGAAACGGACTCTTGAAATTGAATCTGATGTTAACGGAACAAAAGAAGCACTCTCAACAATCATCGCTCCTGCCAAAGAAAAGGGAATCCGCACTCTTCGCATTGAAAAGAATATGTGGAACTACTTCCCCAAGCTCAAGAGAAAGGTCGCTGTGTCTTCCTCAATGCTGTTAGCAAGCTGGATGGGCTCTGATTTCACAAACGATGACATTCTTAAAGCAAGTTCGATGAGCAGTGATTATTCCCATACGTTCCTCCCTGATGAAAAGTGGCAGGGAGAAGAGATGAGGACAATCGAGAACAAGGCGAAATCAGATTCCAAAGTCATGTGGCCTAAGATTGTCACGCTTTCCAGCAAGAAAGACTGTCTTCCCAGAATCAATCGCTACTATGACAAAGAAAATAACCTGAAGCGTGTTCTTACTTTCTCAGAAGTTAAAAACTTTGATGGTCATAAAGTTCTCACTATCTGGAAGATGCGGCCAACAGATGATGAATCAAAAGAAACGACGCTCATTTATAATAAAATTGATTTCAAAGTGAAGTTTCCGTCTTCGCACTTCACCCAGAAGACCCTTACCCAATGAAATCTCTCATTCTTCTTCTTTCGTTTTGTTCGTTCTCCGCACTGGCGGCCGTGAGAACAGAGTTTTCCGGGAATGTTGAAATCCAGGGACGCCAGTCCTGGAACAATCCGCAGGCAAGGAAAGACTACTTCCAGAACTGGAAAAAAGAAGAGTTCTATCTCGGTTACGGGAATGTGAACGGAAAAATTATGTATGGTCAGTCGACCATTGAAGGAAATGTCTTTGCGAGACACTCCCGGTCTGATCTTTACCGGGGAAATTACGCAGCTGCGACCTTTTTCAATTTTCCTCAGAAGCTTGTGGCCCGGGATATTTTCAAGCTCCAGCATGTTCACCAGAACGACGTCACCCGGGACGAAGTTGTTCTGAATAAACTCTATTATCAGTGGGAAAACGAAGAGGCCCGTTTCATCGGTGGGCGTCTCTACATCAATTACGGTCTGGGGGAAATTTTTAATCCCATTAATCCGTTCAATCAACCGACTGCCCTCACGAGCATTTCCCAGGTCGCGCAGGGAAATGATGGTTTTGGATTCAGCCTCTTCTCCAGTGAAACGCATAAGATTGATTTTTATCTTCTGGGTGATAAGCGGATTGACGGCTACGACGGGCAGATTGATCGCACTCTCTGGGCCCATGGAGAACTTCAGCTTTCCGGTGATCTTGAAGTCGATTACGTTATCGGGGAAGATCAGAACCGCGATAAGTTAGGGACCCAGGTCAGTTATCAGAATAACGATAATCTTTTCTTCTTTCAGGGGCTCTATCAGACTCCCCTTCTTACTAAGAAGAACACGCGTAACCTTGTCGATATTCTTCTTGGTTATGACCGTCAGCTCACTCAGAAATGGCACGTGCGGGTTGAATCCGGCTATCAAAAGCAAAATCCCACCACTGCCACAATTGTCACTGAACGCTTTCTTCCTACAGAGTATTTTATCGCAGTGGCAAACCAGTACGAAATTCATCCTCTCCTGAAAGTGTCGGCGACTTTCATCAATGACATCAAATCCGGATTTACCTATGGTCTGGCGCGCCTGACGTACAGCCTTTATGAAAACGCAGAGGCGGAACTCTTTGGTTATTCACCGGTGGCCCGCGGAGATCACGCCGACAATGTCGCTCAGAAACTCGTAACCCAGGATATCGGACTTTCTGCCCGGATGTTTTTCTGATTACTTCAGGATATCCAGAGATTTAAGTTCTTTCGAGAGAAGAAAAGCATACAGATCCAGAGAAAGTGCCGAAGGATGTCTGTCTGTATCAAGAGTACGTTGCTCTTCAAGGATAGAATGAAGTGGAACTCCCGAATAATCGAGGACATCAAGTCCTTCTTGCTTCAGAAAAGGAATCAGGCGGGAAGCATAGAAATTTTCTCCCGGATATACGGCGACAAAGTAAGCCTTCACCTGGGGATTATTTTTCAATACTTCTTTTTTTGTTTCGGAAAAGATCCTGGCTGCTAACTTCATCTGACCTTCCCCGTAAAAGGGAACTTCCAATTTGAACACCTCTGCAAACTTGGAATGCCCGAATAATTTGTAGAGCTGGTATTTGCTGAAAATATTCTGAGCAAAACCTTTTTCGTATTTGACCTCATCTCCTTCGAGATAAAAATGTGGGTCAGAATAGATAATGTTCGGCTGCTGAATGAGACGGGTGGAAGCTCCGATAATCCGCCGGACATGATCATCCAGAAAAGTGCTTACGACGACAGTTGGTTTCTGATCAACGCCTTCAAGATAAAACTTCCCATCCTCTTTTGTCTGCAAGAGATCAAAAGCCGGTGAGGAGCCCTGAACACCGAAATTAAAAACCTGCGCATTTGGTAAATAGGAACCTACCCGGGCAGGAAACGTGCTTTCGTCGGGAAGCCCCTCTCCGAAAGTAAAAGAGCAACCCTGGAAGATAATGTTGGCCACAGACTTGGGCTTCACTTCATGGTGAGTCATCCGATGACCCCAGGGTGTAGTCTGATATCTGACCCGCCACTTGAGCCTGCCTGATATCATCCCCCTGAGTTCGTACTCGTCATCCAGGTTCGGGGCCAGCCTGCGGTTCCCGATCCAGATAGAAGCGTTCGTGTTCACTCCCTTATCAGTGTAATGACCTGGTTCATTCCGAAGGGGCTCATCTACTTTGTGATTGGGGTCAATGAGAGATTCATTGAGATTGCGCCATTCCGAGACCCAGCTGCGGAGGGTTTTCTCTCGGGGATCTTCAACCAGTTTGACACTCTCAGGGTCTTTCTGAAAGCGACGAAGAAACTCTGTCCCGTAGGCGACCAATTCAAACGTCGCAAAAAATATTAAGAGCGCAAGGAGCGGCCCGGTCAGGAACAGAAGATTACGTTTCGTCAGGATCTTTTTCATCTGGAATCCATTCTCCATAATGAGGGCATTCTTTTCAAGGACATTCAGAACAAGTGACCGAAATCCTGCTCCCCATGAACTTGTATTTCACCGGGCCTTGGACTAAGATTTGACTCTATGGCTCGAGACTACATTAAGCTTAAGCACGGAAATCCTGCCTACGAAAATTACTTCGTTGTTAACTGGTGCTTTTTCACAATCTGCAATTTTGCCTGCACTTACTGCCCGACTTTCCTTCATGATGGGAAGCATCGGGGTCTTGATATCAATCTGGTTAAGAATTTCTGCCGAAAGATCATTGAAATGAAGCCCGACAAGCGGGTATTCTTTGAGTTAACTGGTGGAGAAATTACTTATTACAAACACTTCTCAGAGCTCATGAATTTCCTGAAAGATAATGGTGCCGACACAGGGATGATCTCTAATGGATCACGAGACCTGGCCTTCTGGGAGAAGCACAAACATCTCATTGATCATATCTGTCTCTCCTTTCATCCG
Organism: Bacteriovoracaceae bacterium; assembly: GCA_947451425.1. Lineage (GTDB taxonomy): Bacteria > Bdellovibrionota > Bacteriovoracia > Bacteriovoracales > Bacteriovoracaceae > Peredibacter. The sequence goes on from CANGAC010000019.1 coordinate 12,137, forward strand.
GAGCAGGGAGACGCTGAACATTTTTTCCAGGTCGTGAAGCTTCTTAATCAGGAAACGACAGTCCATGTAAACATCATGATGTTACCTGAGAAGTTTGATGCTCTCTATGGACTCGCGACCAGGATCTCTTCCGAAATTGAGGGTGTGAGCGTCGCCATTCAGGCTTTATTTGAAGGGATGTCCGGGAAGATTTTTTCATACACAGATGAACAAAAGAACTTGCTCGAGAATCCATCACTCCCGATGGGAACAAATATTCTTTACCGTCGTGCCACCCTTGCTCCTAAAAAAGTTTATCGCGGAGAAATGAAAAAAGTTTTCTCTGATGGAACTGAAGAAGTGGCGAATCCCCCTGAGCTGATTTCTAAAGGCGAAAATAACTGGTTTGGCTGGAAGTGCAGCATCGGACTGGAGAACATTGTTATTGATCCAGGCGGAAACGTCCTGCGCGGCTGGTGCAAGGTCGGTGGAGTGATCGGAAATGTGAGTGATGAGAATTTCAGATTACCGTCGAACCAGGTCATTTGCAGTACGAAAAATTGCTATTGCGGTCTGGACATCATGGCAGCCAAAGAAGTTGTAGTTTTATAATCCCAGAAGTAATTCATACAATTGCGGAAATACATCTTTCCAGCTTTCCCCGCGCCTCTCATCATCAGTCTTCAGGAAATCATCAAGCTTAACCAGATACTCTTCACGGGTATAAGGACTGACTTTCTGATCCATGAAACTTTTAATGTTATTGCAATAATCATAGGCGAATTCGAACTGTGAGTATTCCCATCTGATCGAATCGAGGTACTTCTTGATGAAAGGCTTCACGTCCTCAGGCAGATTATAAATGCAAAGAATCTCCGGATCATAAATGATGTTATCCAGATTCACAGGCATGTTTTCGAACTCACTGAATGCCTGAAGGATCTCTCCCAGATAAAGGATATTGAATACGCTGATCGAAGCGTACAGGCATTTCTGGAACCCAGGCTTCCCCGGTAGGTCATTGATCTCTTTTAAAGTCTTTGAAACTTTTTCCCAACGTGCCGGCCATCTCTGGTAGTGGTACCTGCGGTCAACATCATCGATGCTGAAATACAAAGAGGTATCATGAAAACTCTGAAGGAGATTGAGGATCTCCGGATTCATAATTGTGCCGTTCGTATTAATGATCAGACGGATGTGCTTACTTTCACCACTGTCCCGACACCACTTGAGAATCTCCAGGACCTCATTATCCATGAGTGGTTCACCACCATAGACAAAGAGACGCTCCAGGTTTTTCGTCATGTCTTTAATCAGATCGAAGTTACCATTCTTATCAAGTTTCGTTTCGGTCGCAAGCTGGATGTAGCGATGGTGTTCAATGGGGTATTGGTTTTGCTTTTTCAGTTCATTCACCCAAAGGCTGGATAGCCAGAAACTGCAAATCCGGCAGGCGCAATTACACTTATTGGATAACTTCAGACTGAGTGCCAGGACTTGTGGCCTATCCGGCTCTACGTGAAGCATCTCGCTTTGCAGGCGCAGCGACTGGATACCGCTGGCTTCATCATTCCAGCATTTGTAGCATTCAGGGGGGCGCTCGTTCCGGAGAAATTTTTCACGAAGATCTTTCATGTACTGGCTGTACCAGATATCGTCAAAGCTATCCTGAAGGAGGTTCATGTATCTTCCGTCAGGGCTTCTGGTAAGAGTCGAGATCTTGCAACAAACCCGGGCCTCTCCGTTTGGAGTAATCTCCAATTGCGAAAAGGGAACCTTACAGAAATTATTCATAACTTGAGATACTCCATATCGATGATGATCGATCGATCATCCTGATAAGCCTTTCCGAGTTCATAGAGATCCTTCATCTCAGGGAAAACTTCCAGAAAGTTCTGGCCACGTCTCTTATCAATTTCAGATATCCATCTATAAAAATAAGCGACCGATTGCTTGGAATGTTCTTTGTTCAGTTCCTGCTTGATGGTCGTCAGCATCCGCATCAGTTTAACTTTTTTCTGAGCCTCTTCTTGAGAATACGTGATCGTTATCCAGGCCATTGCCTTGGCTGCATAAATTGAATATTTCTGGTCGAGGATATCAAAGCTGAGCCACTTTGGGTAAGTCACCATATTGGCTATTGTTTCAAATACCTTTCCGCTGATAACTTCAATTTCACGGATCATCTCCAGATATTCAACCAGGGAAGTCAGACAGAGAGCATTCAACGTAGGAAGAAGCTTGATTTCAATCCCGTCAATGATCGCGACCTTTTTCAAATTGTAATGAAAGCGCTCCCAGTTAACTCCATTCCGGATGTACTCTGCTTTTCTACCGTGGCTTTCCATGCTGACTTCCAGGATCAGATTGACCGAAGGAGGAAGTCTTTCACGGAGAGAGATCACATAGTCGAGTGTCCTTTGTGGCCAGTTGAGATTGGTCACAATCGTCAGACCAGAATCTTTGCGGGCGCTGATCTGAAGGCGGGACACAATATGATCCGTGAGCTTTTCAAAGAGCGGGCTGTATGTTGGTTCGCCACCCATGAGAGCGATGCGATCAAGGTGCATGTAAATCTCATCAAACCATTCGAGAAACTTCTCAAAATAACCGGGGATAGTAAGTGAGTTTATACCAGGGGCAGTGAATGGTGTTGAGCGCGAAGGATCTTCAAACATCGCCCCGAATTTTTTCGTTTCGGATTCCCATGACGTAGAATAATCCGAATTGCAGTAGAGACATTTTAAGTCGCAAAAAGTCCCGAGGCTGATATCAAGTTTGTAAGGTTCGGTGCTTTTCGTGATCGCAGGGTTATCGTGTTGAGTGATCAGATTATCGAAAGAGCGGAACTCTTCTTTGGTCTGAAGAGCGCCTCGCTTATTAAAGTGGTACTGCCAATCAGGAGCTCCCAGTCGCCAGCTTCTGAGACCTTCGTCTTCCATGTTCCAGCAGACTTTACAGGCATCAATCTTCTCGCCCTTCATCAGCGCAACACGATCTTCCACAGTGGCCGGAAGATTCAGAAAAACATCCGTCCCCAACTCGCTGAGAGTTTTCTCATCAATGACTTCTCCACCACGACGGCAACAAGTCCTGATCCGGGGACGCGTGAGTTCAATCACGGGATAACCCCAGAGCTCACGGCAGATCGTTTTTTTAGGATCTTTCTCGTCGTTAGATGAGGACATAATTTTTAAATTCCATAGTATTCAGAGACTCAATTATATCCATTTCATCCAGCTGAAACAAGAAAGGTTTGCCCCGTACAGTCTCTACTTTTAGTCAGTGACGTGATACGATCGGGAAATGTCTAAGATCATGGAGTCATTCAGGAAGTACGCTGGAAAAACGCTCTCGTCGGCCGGGCTTGGACCCGCTTTCCGAAAAATCTACCTTAATGAAGCCCGACAATTTGCCTCCCGCAGGGAAAAAAATCTCTCGGGGGCGTGGATCCGCAGAAGCACAGTGACCCCTGATTTCATTCCCCTCTTAAGTGACATTGACCTCACTTGCCTGATCAGTCAGGAAAAACTGGAAGAGCTTTATCGCGCAAGGATTTTCCGGGGGAATCTGCTAGTGAAAGACATTCAGATCGTGAGCGATCAATTTCTGGGTGAATGGCTCAGGTGTGGGGGAATCAGGAACCGGCAAGTATCGAGCTGGATTTCTCTTCTCAGTAAATCGCCAGTACTTAAAGAACCCTCAGAAGAGCCTGATGAAATCATCGCCTTTGAAATCGCTCAGGAAGCATATCTTCTTTACCATCAGCTGGAGCCGAGGCTTAGCAGTCCTGCGCTCGATCTTTTCGGTACGAAACTGGTTCTGGAATTCCTTCGATTGATGGAGTTCTGGAAAACGCGGAAAACAGACGTTTTGCTTGCGCCTAGAATAACCTTTCAGCAGAAACTTTCACCGGACCAGGCCCTTAAGCTCATAGACTCGTTTGCCTCCGAGCTTAAGAGCAAGCTTGCTTCACCGATGAGCGGCTTTAAGGTTGAACCTCTGATGAAAGAAACGGTGTCCACTGGAAGCTGGCTTCATCTCAAGATGAAAGGAAAAAATGTCTTCCTCCTGAAGGATGTGGAATCACTTTCTCTGACAAGAAATCGCCAGAATACTTTCCTGATTACGGATAATCTTCTTACGCTTTTTAAGGGAATTGGAGTTCAGGAACAAGCGCTCCTTAACTCAGCAGCAAAGACCAACAGCTATTACAAATCCTACAACGCCCAAAGGCTTGCCCATGATCTGATCGGCGCCTTGTTACTTGATCCGGATGACAAGGTTCAGTTGTATTATTGCTTCAGGAATATTGAAGATTTTCTCAAGTCACAGGGTGAATCTATCATTCCGTTCCTGGATGATTTGAATCGTAACAAAGGCGATCATCTGGGCTGGGAGGATGATCTCCTTCTCGCTCACGCTGGGGAAAGCCTCAAACTCCTCAAGAAAAAATCCTGACTAAGCCATCGCGCCAGCAAGAATTCTTTCCGCATGGAGTTTCCTGCAATTCCTGAAAAACGAAGCGTACTCTGGAAAAGTTTTAAGAAAATTCGTTCCACGCTTCCGATCATACTCATTGAAAAACCGGAAGAAGAGAACATGTACGTCTTCAAGTGTACCTGTTTTCCAGGGAAGCGTTTTCCCCTGTTCTTCTTTTATGCTTTTGTAAATTGTGGAAATGTAATCATGGTAAGCGGACCAGGTCCCCCACGGATCTTCAATGTGGATCATTTTATCTTTCACAGAATCCAGGAAATTCAGTGCGTCTTCAAGATAGTGCGCGAACTGAGGAGGAAGTATGGCCGGATGATGAAACTCAGGATGCGACACTAGATTATGTTTGAGAATAATCGGCCGCTCATAATGATCATGAAGATATTTAGCATATTTCAGGAATTCAGTGAGAGTCGTCATGCTGAGACAATTCAGAGCAATCTGAAATCCAAAGTTAAAATTCTCGAGCTTAAGAGCACAAAGACGTTCCACATTCTCTTTATACTTTTCCCAGCTGAGTCCGTCCCGGGTGTATTCAATCCGCTTACCAACACTTTCCAGACTGGCGTGAATTTCTACGTGGAAGATTTCTGTCAGTTTCGGGAGATGCTCGTTGATAAAACGGTCCATAACTTTTGTCGGTGTATTCAGGTTCGTCACAAACCAGATGAGCGGTTTATGATCCCGACGATAAACTCCATTCTTATCTGAGTACCCACTATGGGGCCTTTTTTCGAGCGGGATTTTTGAATACGATTCAATCAACTTGTCGAGGAACTCCGGCATTTTCGGGTTAATCAGCGGTTCTCCGCCAATGATTCCCACGCGCCCAAGTGTCAGAATGGGCTTTCCGTTGAACCATTCCCAGAATGTGTCCATGAATCTTTCATCTACTTCTTTCCGGATATCATTCTTTATAAAAGTTTCAACATTCTGATCAAATTTTTCAATTCCAGCGCCTAGCGCCCAGAGTTCGAACTCTTTCTCCCACTTCGAACTGAAGTAAGGACTACAGTAGGAACATTTCAGATCGCAGGTATTGCTGAGATTGATCTCGAGCATATAAGGATGTTCACTTCTGAGGATTGAGGAACTCTCAGTGAGAGTCGCAGGGGTTATCAATTCGCCAGTATGAATATTTCTCAGGACAGTGTTCTCATTTAGATTTGAGAAATCTCTTGATCCGTCTTCAGCTTTGGTCCAGGGGTACGGGATGTTCTCATTGGGAAACCGGGGACTCTGAACTCCGGCCTCTTCAATGATCCAGCAAGTTTCACAGGCCGGATGTCTTTTCCCTTCCAGCATCTCTTTCCGCCGTTCAAGCTGGAAATCAGTGTTGAGAAAGATATCTGTTCCCAGGCGATCTATCTGCTCAGAAGTGACTCTTTCGCCGCGTGTCCGGCAGCATGTGCGGACTTCGCCTTTTGAGAAATCCACCAGAGGATAACCCCAGCGGGCAGTGCAGAGACTATCCGTGATTTTCATTTGCTTGGTATTTTTGTCATCACTCATAGGACTTTCTCTCCGGACTCTGAAAGTTTCTTCAGCCAAGGCGTTGATTCGTCAAATACGTTTCCAATGTTGGACATCTCACCTGAGCTCAGGGAAAAAATATTTCCTTTATGATCAATCTGCATTTCACGAATGGCAGAACCAGCTTTCCTTGAAATGGTCGTGAACCCATATTCTTTTCCGAGATTAAATTCCTGGATCTGGGCCATGTTGCTTTCTGGAGGAAGTCCATAGTGGACACGAAAATCAGAACCAACCGGAGAAACCTTTTTTGCTTCAAATTCTCTCTGAAGAATATCCATATGGTCCTGTGGTTTCTCAACGGATGAAGGAGTCAGATATGGCTGAAGCCTCACCGACTCAGCGATGCCAAACTTCCCAAGGAGTTCGTACAAGCGATAGCAATAATAGAACTTGCTACTATGGCCAAGCACATTGACGTGAAGATGGGGATGCTGAGAAGAAGAAGCCAGCCTGGTGGCGAGTTTGAAGAAGTCTTCGCGGGAAGATGAGCCGTATTCGTAGTTCAGGGTTAATCGCTTGAGTAACGGATAATATTTCTCCCACATCAAGGGATTACCGGGATTCATGGAAACCAGATGGGAATTCAGTCCAAAATCTTTGGTGAAATTCAGAAACTCGTAAAGTTGCTTTGAACGCAGAACCCTGTCGGCATTAATATCAAGAGTGATATTTTCAGGAGAGAAGACCTTAAACAACCTGAGGAAAGCAGCGCGCAGTCCATCGCTGGTAATCAGCTCGACGTCAAATTTTGCCTTCACCCATAACTGCGAATCATCGAGATGCTCGACACTCTCGACGATATCAAGATTCAGAGAATCGTAAGACTTGTGGTAAAGATCAGGAATTTTCAGTTTCCGCAGATCCATTAACTGAAACACCTCGGTTTTCTGAACAGGTGTCACCGGGGTCTCAGGCGCTTCAGCTGCAGACGAAACTGGTGAGATCTCTTCGCTCTTCATTTCTCGCGGAAGCTCCGTCAGCGTAACAGGAGTTTTCATTTCATCGAGAGAATTAATGTCTTCGCTTGCTGAATCTCCTTCGGAAATTTTTATCCGCCGAAAATTGTGACCGAAGAATGTTCCATAGACATCAAAATCGATAGTTTTCCTGGGAAGGAAAAAAAACTTGAGGATCAAAACTGCAGCCTTTCCAAACTGAGTCACCAGTTTCGCCGCAGGTTTAAAATCCTTCTCCGAATGGTTTACGGGAAAAAACTTAATCCGGAAGCGTCTGAAGATCCCGTATAGCAACAGGTACTGGGGAAAGGAAACATCATTACTGTAACGCTTGATCGGGTTTTCAAATTTGTTGATGAACGATGAAGTACGGTAAAAGTTGAGAGCACCACCAGTGAAATCACCGACACCCCTTCCCGTCAGAAGTGTTGCGAATAAACTCAGGAGTTGGTTAAAAAACAATCGGTACCAGGCATAATTAGAAGATTTTGCGCCGGCCATGATCCGTGAAGAAAGGGCCATTTCATACTTCAGGTAGTTATGATTTCTCAGGACAGGAAGTGCTTCCTGGACGTTCACACTTCCGTCGCCATGAAGAACCATCACGTAATCGAAATCATTTTCGAAAGCGTACATGAAGGCAATCTTGTGCGAACCACCAAGACCGTAATTGCGGCTGTTCTGAAGGACCGTGCATTTTATCCCGGAAAATTTCTTCAGTTCCTCACGGGCAACCTGGACAGTTTTGTCACTGCTTCCGTTATCAACAACGAGAATCTCGTCCAGATAGGAAAGAACTTCATCGGAAAAATTGGAGAGCACCCCTGTCAGACTTAGTTGGCAATTCTTCGCCGGGATAAAGCAAAGAACTCTAAATTTGGTTTTCTCCGCAGGCATATTCGCGTGTTCCGTAAGAGGGGTTTTATATTCAAGTGATCCATTATATCATAACCCAACAACGCTAAAGAGAGGAAGCATTTGTCAGACGGTATTGTCCCCGGAAAACCTATTCGGCTTTATCAGGGTGACGGAACATTCGCTGATTTCTCAACTGAGGATGTCGTTGCTTCCGGACAAAATTCCTTCCTGGGCTGGAAATGCGGTGCTGGTGTTGAGAACCTCTGCATCAACTTTGATGGTGATGTTCAAAGCGCATCCTGTGGAAGCCTTCCCGACGGGACACTTGGGAAATACGGAAACATCTTTGAGGATTTCAAACTCAGCTCTGAGTGGATGTCCTGCCCTCAACAGTTTTGCAGCTGCGGTGCTGACCTCTTCATTCCGAAAGTTAAATCATGGGACTACAATGACCACCTTAAGTTTCTTCGCAATGGCACTCACGAATTAGAAAAACGTACGGAAAAGGTGAGTTCTCCTGTCGGTGTAGAAAGAACCTTCAGTGTCCGCAATAAGCAGGTCTTCTGGGAAATCGGAAGGCGTTGCAACTACGATTGCAGTTACTGCCACCCCTATGTTCACAACTCTCACGAAGAAAACAAATCGCTGGAAAAGTTAAAGCACGCAGTCCAGAAGCTGGAAGAGCAGTTTGGTCGAGGGAATAAAATCAATTTTGCCATCAGTGGAGGAGAGCCTACGGTTAATCCTGACTATATGGAATTTGCCCGGTTTATCCATGGTAAGAGTCACAAGCTTAGTACCCATAGTAACGGGAGCCGGTTGCCGGTGTATTACACGGAACTTATAAATTACTCCGATCTGAATATCAGTGTGCATTTTGAGTTTTTCAACCGGTTCAAGATGCTGGAAGTGCTGACGGCAATCGCCCGGGAAATTTTCCTGAGAAAGACGGCGCTCTGTGAAGTTGGCCACCTTGAGGTCATGCTGATGGCCCTTCCCAACAAGAAAGACGAAGTTCACGATTTTGAAAAAGAGATCTGGGAAATTCCTTACTTCAACCAGTTTTGTACTCTCAATGTCATGCCCATTCGCGGACATGAAAGCATCGAAGCCAAAGAAAAAAAATCCGGTGATGTTGTCCTGAATAAGTATAAGAAAGAAGAACTCAAAGAGAATTTTGGCCATCGTACCCGCGAAGCTGCCGTTCTTCTTCAGACAAAATCGCTGGAAGAACTCGCCACTTTCGACGATCTGGACAATGAAACTGATCCTGTGAAAAGAAAAGAAATGCTCGCCAGGCTGGTGACAGGGAATCCGTTATGATGGCCCCTCCCCGCCCCGAAGCCTGGTGCTCACTCCCCTGGCTCTCGCTTGAGTTCTCCGACGCTATGGGCATCAGGCCTTGCTCTCATTCCCGGGATTTTTTCCCGCTAAGCTCGACAAATCTCCATGATCTCTGGCGATCCCGCGATATGGGTAATGCCCGCTACGAAATTGTTTCAGGAAGAAGGCCCAAAGGCTGCAGTTCCTGCACTCAGCTTGAAGACCAGGGAATGAAAAGCCCGCGCCAGATTGAGAATGAAAAGCAACCTTTCAAGGATCACAGGGCGCTGGAAAAACTCGCACTCACCTCATCGCCTTTTGAATTCTCCATGCGACTGGAAGAAGGTGTGACATCCATCCTGTCTTTTCCGGAAAATCAGACCGTCATCAGGAACTGGGCACCCACTCTTCAGAAAATTTCTTTCCAGGGCGATGAGCCTTTTCGTCACTCCTCATTCCTCTCGACTCTGAAGACTCTCCGGTCTTCCGGAGAGGCCGGCCATGTGAATCTCACATTTTTCAGCGATCTGGGAAATTTTGAGAATGAAGTGACGGAGCTCATCCCGCATTTCAGGAAGACTGAAGTCTTTCTGAATTTCCTGGACTTCGGAAGCAGACAGGATTTCATCAACTCACACAAATGGGAAACGATTGAGAAGAATCTCAGGAAGTATCAGGCACTTTCGGGAGAGCGCACTTCGATCGTGATCCTTTGCCGCGTAAACATTTTTAACATGTTCTCTCTCGCTGAAATTCTCGAATGGTTAAAAGCGAATTTTCCGGAATTTAAGATTTCACTCGATTTTCAGAGTGCCACGAGAGAGTTCAGTATCCGGAATCTTCCCCCGAAAGCGAAGTCCGAGCTGGGACACATCCTTAAGTTTATTACGGCGGATTCCTATAATTTCATTGAAGGATCAGGAGTCAGGCCGGTTCTTGAGTATCTGGGACTTGAGGGTGATATTCATTTGATACGTTCTGGTGTTACTTTATTTTTACAATCGCATAACCGGCTTGAAGAAGACTTTAAACGGCAATTCCCGAAACTTTCGGGATTTATCCAGGAAACCGTATGAGTGAGAAAAAAGTTGCTTTGGTCATTTGCCCCTGTTGGGACATTGAATTTCCTCCCTATGGAATTTCCCTGCTCTCAGGAATTCTCTCGCAAAATTCCATCGACAATAAGGTCTTCAATTTCAATTCCATTTTCCACACTCTGAGTTCCGGCGACACAGCGATGTGGGATCAGGTAGATCTCTATAGCTACTGGATGAATGAGCAGAAAGTTGAGGCCATATTTAAAAACTATTCTGAAATTTTTGAGACGTTCCTGCAAAAACTTGAACCCTATGATGTGATCGGTTTCTCTCTCTTCACTCTGAATGTAAAATTCTCGATGAAGTTTGCGAAACTGGTACGCGCGCGCTATCCGGACAAGTTTGTCATTGCCGGTGGCCCTGAATGCAATCCGAACTTCTCCGTTGATAACATCATGGATAACAAGGTCTTTCATGCGATCTGCAAAAGTGATGCTGAAGACTGTCTGCCAGCGCTCATCAAAGAATACTTTGAAGGAAAAAGTGTCGAGGCCCGTGGATTTTATTATCTGAATGAACTTGGCACTTACGAGGATCGCGGTGATTTCCGTACGGTCACAAAGCTGCATGATCTTGCCTTCGCTAACTTTGATTACCTGGGGAAAAACGCCAGCACGCTGAATATTTCCACATCCCGCGGTTGCGTTCGCGATTGTTCTTATTGCCCGGAACGCTCAATCTGGGGAAGTTATAATTGGCGGAAAGCCGAGTCGACCGTAAACGAAATGCTCCTCATGCGGCAAAGATACGAGAAGCTTGGCTTTGTTTATTTCAACGACGATCTCGTCAATGGGCACATGAAAGAACTCGAGAAAATGTGTGACCTCCTTATTGAGAATAAATGGACAACCGGCTGGGGTGGTCACGCCTTAGTCAGGGACCGTTGGACAGATCAGCTGGTAGAGAAAATTGGCCGGACGAACGGTCAGAGATTCAATTTTGGAATCGAATCCGGGTCCAATAAAATCCTGAAGCTCATGAAAAAGATGTTTGAAGTGGAGCAGGCCTATGACCTGTTTGAAAAACTTCACCGCCATCATGTCTCTTTCTCCATCAATCTCATCATCGGTTTCCCTGGTGAAACGGAGGAAGATTTTGACGAAACCAGAAGGCTTGCCTCCATCGTCAGAAGGTACACCAATTACATCCACGTCAATCCCTGCATTGTCCTCAAAGGGACTGACCTCTACGACAAGAAGGATAAGTGGAATATTGTCCTTCCTGAGAACTTCGTCACTGAGTGGTACACCGCAGACGGGGTGAATAATTATGAAATGCGGATGAATCGGGCCCGGAAGTTGATCGCGGAGATCAGCTAAAACCCAGTAATCAGCTGGTTTATCTGCTTCATTACTCGATGGGTTAAGACTTCTTTTCTCTCCCGTGGATCCTTAGACCTGATCCCCTATGACATCGCTTGACAAAAACCCGGTAAACACTTAAAAATCATGGTTCAAAATTAAACTCACCTAGGGTTACAAGCGGATGCAAATCCCTCCGACAGGTGGTTATTCTCAAGGGGTTCTCATGTACACAGTCGTGGAAATTAAAGGTCACCAGTACAAGCTTAAAGCTGGCGATCTGATCGATGTTGAAAGAATTGAAGCTGAAGAAGGTGCTACTGTTACTTTCGATCAGGTTCTTCTCGTTGCTGGCGGAGCTAAGACGCTCGTTGGAGCTCCAGTTCTCGGCGGAGCAAAAGTTACTGCGAAAGTTATGAGACAAGGCCGCACTCGTAAGATCCTCGTTCTCAAGCGTAAGCCAGGTGGATCACGTCGTAAGAATGGTCACCGTCAGTGTTACACTGGTCTTCTCATCACTGAAATCAATGATGGTCAGGGCGGAGTTACTAAGGCTGAAGCAAAAGCCAAAGTAGCTAAGAAGTAATTTAATTAAGAATCAAGTTTAGGAGATAATAGTTTATGGCACATAAGAAATCGGGTGGTAGTACATCTAACGGTCGTGACTCTAACCCAAAAATGCGCGGAGTGAAGAAATTCGGCGGCGAAGTCGTTTCAACTGGAATGATCATCGTTCGTCAGAAAGGCACTAAGTTTCACCCAGGCGTGAACGTTAAGATGGGTCGTGATTTCACGATCTATGCAATGGTTCCAGGAACTGTGAAGTTCTCTTTCTACAACAGAGACACCAAGATCATTTCCGTAATCCCAGCTTAATTGATCTTTACAGATCTTTGAGATACAGAGGAGCTAGCAATAGCTCCTCTTTTTTTTTGAGAAGAAATACGGCCGAGAGGCCGGATCGAGTTTTATGAAGTTTATTGATGAAGTTGAAATTGAAGTTATAAGCGGTGACGGCGGAAAAGGTTTCGTTGGTTACCGTCGGGAAAAGTACGTGCCTTTGGGAGGACCAGACGGCGGTACGGGCGGAAAGGGCGGAGATATCATCTTCGAGGGCGATGAAGGCATGAACACACTCATGCACTTCAGAGGGCTCAAAACCTTCCGCGCAGAAGAAGGTGTGAACGGTTCCGGATCGAACATGACTGGTGCCGAAGGAAATGATCTCATCCTCAAAGTCCCGGTCGGAACTCTCATCACGAACAGAGAAACCGGTGCTCTCCTCTGCGACATCACTGCTCACGGTCAGCGCTACATTGCTGCTGAAGGCGGTCGTGGAGGACTTGGTAATTCGGCTTTTAAAACTTCCGTGAAACAGACTCCGAATTTCGCCCAGAATGGCGAGCCGGGTGTGGCCGTTTCCATCCATCTTGAAATTAAGCTTCTCGCCGACATCGCCCTGATCGGACTTCCGAATGCCGGTAAATCCACGCTCATCAGTGCTATCTCAGCGGCTAGACCTAAGATCGCTGACTATCCCTTCACGACTCTCGAGCCGAATCTCGGAGTGGTGCAATTAGGTGAGAAATCGATTGTTGTAACAGACATTCCGGGACTGATTGAGGGCGCTGCCGACGGTAAAGGTTTGGGAATCAAATTCCTGAAGCACATCGAAAGAACATCAGCTCTGGTACACCTGATTGATTGTTCCATGTTCCTGGAAGAGTTCGAGGCGATTGAGGCCTATGCAACAGTTCGCATGGAGCTTGAAAAATACAACCCAGATCTCCTGCTGAAAAAAGAGATTGTGTGCCTCACGAAAATCGACGCAATGACAGAAGATGAAATTGAGAAATTCCGCTCGCATATGGAAGAGCAGCTTGATCGCCGCGTCCT
>CANGAC010000020.1 GCA_947451425.1 Bacteriovoracaceae bacterium
AGTCCTTTCGTGGAATGCCTTCATGCTCCCGAAGCCCGTGAAATTCAGCAATCAAGGGAAGCGCACAGAAGTCATTTCTTACGCCCTGTCTGACAGTGAGTATGATTTGATTTTCTTCCAGGAAGCTTTCATGGGATCTTTCCGCAGACGCGTGGGAAAAGACCTGAAAGAGGCCTATCCCCATCAGTATTATCTGAAGAACAATAAGTTCGTTTATCCTTTTTTTGGCTCAGGTGTTTTCATCCTGAGTAAGAAGCCCTTCACAGTTCTCGACAAAGTCTATTTCGACAAGTGCGGCTCGGCCGATTGTTTTGCAGCGAAGGGATCGGTTCTCATTGAAACCAAAGTCGCCTCAGGGAAAACCATTCAGTTCGCCGTCACGCATCTTCAGGCGATCGAGAAGCTGGGGGCCGTGAGAATTCATCAGATGGAACTCATTCAGAAAATGTTCGCGAAGCACCGGAAGGAAAATGTTCCCCAGCTCCTCGTGGGCGATCTCAATACCGACGTGAAAGAGCCGGAGTTTGAAAAAGGTCTCAAGCTCATGGGCATGAGTGCGACTCAGTTAACCGGCGAGTACGATCACACGAATGTCATTCCGTGTTACAAGAAACCGGATCACCAAAAAGAGTGGATCGATCACATGTGGGTGGATAAGAAGACTCAGCTGAAAGATTCTTCGATCACAGTCAGACCCGTGGATTACGAATACAAGGGGCAAACCTGCATGGCCTCAGATCACTTCGCCATTGAAGGGAACTTCACTTTCGCTGACTAGTTTTCCGTTGAACAACGGTAAGTGCCGGAGAGAGTCTGGGTCTTTCCGGTAAAGTTAATCTGAAGGATTTTGTCTTTTTTCGAAAGAATAAGACTAAGCGTCTGCTGGTCCGGATCGAGAGCGCTGATTTTCAGTTCATTTACCGAATCCGTCCGGATGACTTCACCCCGTGAAAAGAGATTCTGTTCATCGTTTGAAAGAAGCACGTGATTTTTATAAAAGCTCACGGAAAAATTTCCGCAATTGAGTTTTTGTTCGAGGGTACTCGCGGGAACCACGCGACTTACATCGATTTCTTTCAGAGCTTCATCCTGATTTTCACAGGTCGTCTGGTTCATTCTCGTTTCATCCTTATCAACCGCAAAGCGGACGGAATGCGAAGCTCTCAGGAAATAATTCTGTCCCGGAGTTTTCAGGTAATTTTCCATGAAGAGCACAACTCCGGGATACAGGATTTCTTCCGGAACTTTCATCTGGTTATTTAAAGTGAGATTCAATCCAATTCTGGTTTTCCGTGAGAGAAGAGTCCAGAACGTCTTCCGGTTGAAGGTCCGGCCCTGGAGGTCTCTCAGGATATTGTCGATATTGGTCTGTCCGATCACGACGACGGGGCTTAACGTGCCGGTTACCACGGTGGGAATCATGCAGGCGAAAGCTTCTCCCATTCCTTTACCGAGAGCTTTCCCCATTTCATCCGACGTTTTTCTTACGCCGCAACCACTGAGGGATAAAAGAATCACGGACAGAAGAAAGTTTTTCATGGACGGGGAAGATATCACGCTGAGGGGAAGGGGAAACTCTGAATGAAGAAATTACAGATTTGTTTAGAAGAAGGGCCTTATAATCACTGTGACAACTCCGCAGACCACGTCATCAAGATCAGTGAGCTTATTTCCCTGGAATAAACGCACTTCATCCTCGAGAAAGGTCACGACGAGGCTCTTAGGCCCGGGCCTTTTCGAGAGGTCAACCAGAAGCTCGTCACCTTTCATCACACCGAGCTGGGGGAAATCACTTTCCACTTTTAAAAGCTTGATGCCGGGATTCCCGAGGCCGTAGCGCTCGTCAAAGGAGAGAGGCTTTTCCGCGAACTCAGAGCACGGACTTTGAAATCCGGTGAGCTTCTCCTCCTTGATGGTGGCCGACTCATAAACGCGCATCTACTGAACCTTTCCGAATTTCATCGTGAGACCGAGCGTGTACTGAACGTCAGGTTTTCCCTGCTTGATAAAAATCCACGTCGCTCCGGCCGATGCCGCGAGGATATTCGAAAGAGCGATCTGAATTCCGGTACCAGCGTAGGGATCCCACTGGATCGGCGGCTCTTTCACCGTTTTCACCAGCGTGCTGGTATCGGTGATGGTGGTTTTTTCTTTGGACCCACGGGCACCGGCGCGGGCGAAGAAGCCCACCCAGTTGGAGACCGGGACAGTCGAGCGTAATCCGATCAAAAGCCTCTGGGTCTGGTCTTCGGTTTTTAAATTCTGCGATGGTAAATCGCGGCGACCATTGGACTGGTTTCCTTCGACTTCCAGGGAAAGAAGGGTGAGACCCGCCAGGACGCGTGCGCCGAAGAACGTGCGCGTAGAGTAGCGCTCGGGCTCCGGATAGCGGTTCAGGCTGTGTTCCACTCCGTAGAGGGGCTCGAAGCGGATCGACATGCCGTCGGCCCACGCGGAAAGAGAGGTCAGGGCCAGCATCAGGATCAGGAATTTTTTCATGGATATCTCCCTGACTTCATTAAATACGATTGCGGGGATTCCGGGCAGATGACAAATTTTACCCTAGGAATATTTTACGTAAAAGATACGGAAAGTCAAGCCCCGTCTTGCACGTACGGAAAATCTACGTATAGTGAGTTTATGGACGTTGACTATTCCCTTGATGAAAAAATTCTCTCCGATCGCAAAAGTACGTACCTCGTGAAGGTCACCGGCAAGAAAAAGAGAGAAGGGGTCTTCCCCGGAGATGTCCTGGTGGTGGACCGGAATCTTCCGCATGAAAAAGACAAGCTCGGGATGGTGGTGAGAAACGGCAAGTTCACCGTCGAGCGCGTGACGGCCGAACTCATTTTAAAAAATGATCCCGAAAATGGTGATTTCATCTGGGGCATGATCCGTGCCTTAGTCAGGGAGGTCTGATGAAAATGGTGGCACTCGTCGACTGCAATTCTTTCTACTGCTCGTGTGAGAAAATTTTCCGGCCGGATCTGCGGAATAAACCGGTGGTGGTTCTTTCCAATAATGACGGCGCCGCCATTGCGTTCACCAAGGAAGCCAAGGCTTTGGGCTTTGGCCAGATGTGCGAAGCTTTTTTTAAGGTGCGCGACCGGGTGAAGCAGCACAACGTCGCTGTCTTCTCCTCCAATTATGCTTTGTACGACGACATCAGTAAGAGAGTGATGAACGTGCTCCGGGAATTCTCCCCGAAAGTGGAAGTGTATTCCGTCGACGAAGCGTTCGTGGAAATTGAGGGCGATGAGAATTTTGATTTCGAGGCGTGGGGAAGAAACGTGCGCGCGGAAATTTTCCGGAAAATCGGGATGCCGGTGGGCGTGGGGATTTCGAAAACCAAGGTGCTGGCGAAAGTGTCCAACAAGCTTTCCAAAAAGCACAATGGCGTGTGTGTCCTTATCACCGACGAGCAGATTGATCGTGCCCTGAAAGATTTCCCCGTGCGCGATCTCTGGGGTGTGGGAGCAAGGTCCGCTAGTAAGCTTTCGATCTTCAGCATCAAGACGGCACTCGAGTTCAAGAGATTCCCCGATGAGAAACTCATCCAGAAGCATCTGACGAAAGTGGGGCGGGAGATCCAGGACGAACTGCGCGGGATTAACTGCCTCTCGCTGGAAGCCGCCGAAGATAAGAAGAACACCGGAAACTCCAGGAGCTTTGGGTATGATGTTTATACCAAGCAGGAATTAAGAGAGGCCCTCGCTCAGTTTGCGACCAATGCTTCGGCGAAACTGCGCGCGCAGAAAAGTGTCTGTTATAGCATCACCGCTTTCATTCACACCAATCCCTTTAAGCCCGGGCCCCAGTACTACGGTGTGGACTCGCTTCGGTTTTCTTCCGGCACATCCGACGTCGTAAAAATCATCAAGGGTGCCCACGAAGTCCTCGATCAGATTTATCGCCCGGGATACGGGTACAAAAAAGGCGGGATCCTTCTCAATCACATTGTCCCGAGAAACGAATGCCAGATGGATCTCTTTGCGCCGGATACGTCGGACAATGAGCACCTGAATAGTGTGGTCGATATGATCAACAAAAAATACGGACCGCAGACCGTGAAGAGCGGGGCCTGCGGAATTAACCAGGCGTGGAAAACGATTCACGCGTACAAGTCCCGGCACTTCACCACCGAGTGGAAGGATCTGCTCACGGTGGAACTATGAGCGAGGGTCGCGCGCACCTCGGGCTTCCCACCTGGGAGAGTGCGCTCCTTCAGGGAACGCTCTACGATCATCGGTGTCCCATCAAGGAATTTCTCATCACCTATGCTTCGCAGTTCGATGCCGTTGAACTTCAGCAGACCTTCACCGATCTTCCATACGAAAGTGAGATGGAAGCCTTGAGAGAAGTGGTGGAAGAAGTGAACGGTAATTTCCGCTTCTGTCCTCTGATTCCCCGAAGAGTCAGCCACGAGTTTCCCCTCGGAGATAACTACCATGACATGCGGGAGTTTCTCGCGGCGGTGGGGCACCTGGGGAAGCACCTGGGGCCCATTGTCCTGCGTCTTCCGGAAACATTCCAGCCCGAGAACTGGAAGGCGATCGTGAGATTTGCGAGACGCTGCCCGAAGGAGAAGCGCTTCGTTGTGCATCTCACGCACATGGACTGGTACAAGAAAACGGAATGTCTGATCCCTCTGGTAGAGGCCCTGAAAGAGACGACGATGAACATCATGATTGAGGATAATCAGTCGCATGATTTTCCAACGGAGAAACTTCTCGGTGGGGATCACCTCATGGTGAGGTTCAAGGGGAGGCAGTCTCCGCAGGATGAGCAGCGACTTGCCATGTGGGTGTACAAGCTCGGAGAGTACAAGGGATACGGGATAAAAAATTCCTACTTCTTTTTGTATGAGCAGGAAGAAATGTGCCTGGAGATTCTACGAAAAATGGCCACATCGATGGGGGGAAACGTGCACGTGCCGGAGCCGTTCGATGAGAATGCGGATCAGCTAAGCCTTTTTTGAAAACTGGAGCGAATTTGTCGGCACAGAAAACACTTGGAAATCACGCTCCCCGGGTGGAAGATGGATACATCATCTAAGGAGATTTTCATGAAGTCCGTATTCTATGTTCTGGTCCTTTGCCTTGCTGTTTCCTGTGCCTCTAAGAAGTCTGATGAAAAGGAAATTGAGCAGGAAGCTGCCCAGACGAACGTCACCACTCCTCAGGCCCTGGGCGGAACGATTCATGATTCCATCGCGAATTCCAAGACTCTGACAGAAGCTCAGAAAGCCGAACTCACAAAAATCATCGAAGATAATAAACAAACAGCAATGAAACTTGCTGAGCAGTCTTTCAAGTACCGCGCCGTCCTTATTCAGGAACTTCTGAATGGTAAAGCAACGGAAGCAAGAATCAGGATCATCGAAAAAGATATCGAGAAGATTGAAAACGACCGCCTGAAAAATACTTTCGATACTGTGAAGAAAATTTCAGCGATCGTTTCCGGTCACCCGGATAAGCATGAATTCGCCCAGCATCTGATCAACATGGAAGGCAAAGGCTCTTCAGGTTCCGGAAGATAATCAGGGGACAGTTCCGGAGTAGCCTTTCGTCGCCACTCCACCCGGGATCCCTTTGAATCGCAAAGGGATCGTCTGAGGTTTTTTCGCCTGCCCATCCTTATGAATGAAAAAGTGTAGCTGCGGAGAACAGACAATTCCATTCTCCGCAGTTGTTCCGATCACTTCATTCTGCTTCACGAACTGGCCTTTCTTCACACTGCTTTTGATATGCAGGTACATGGACATGGAATTATCCGGATGAAGGATTCTGATGTGATGGCCTTTTCCCAGAAATTTCCTGTCACAACCTCCGCCTTCATTTGGTTCGAAGACATTGACGATTTTTCCTTCCTCTATCGCCGTCACAGGAGTGCCGTAAGGGACGTCGAAGTTCCAGTTGTATTCGTTCCCTTCGATGCGCTTAACTGAGTCAAAAGGCCCGTGCGAGATGTGAAACTTTGTTCCTGACGGAAAGGGAAGCGCGACTTCCTTGAAGCCCGACTTCAGGCGCTCAGAGGCGGACTCGTAAGAGTTATGCGCACAACTAACTACCACGAAGAGAAGCAGGATAAGTTTTTTCATTCTCACATTCTAACTAAAGTCCTATGGTTTGAGAGAGAAATTTTCCCTTCAGGATGCATTCGTCTGAGAAAAATAGTGAAAGGGTGTTCCTTCCGGGGATCAAGGGCTTCCTGAGAAAGCCCACAGTTGAGCGCTATTCCATGTCTGTATCCGTTACAGAAACATCTGTTTCTTAATCATATATAGCCGGTGCGCCATCACCGTCATAATTTGAACCCAACCTACAAAGGAAGGGAATTATGAAAATGCTCCTCAGTTTTGTTCTCCTCAGTTTATCTCTTAATCTTTTCGCGGACACAGTTCCGGGTGTGACGGACGTAAGAGTCATCACGCTTCAGGGCGAAACCGTTGAACTCCTCACGAACGTGAAAGGCTTCACTCTTTACACTTTCGATCCGGATGGGGCCGATGAATCAAACTGCTACGACAGTTGCGCTGTGGCCTGGCCGCCGATTCTTCTGACTCCTGAGCAGGTAAAACTTGTGACGGGTGATTTCAGAGTCGTGAACAGAAAAGATGGAAAGCTTCAGCTGTCGTTTGACGGTCATCCGCTTTATCTTTACCAGGGCGATAAAAAAGCCGGTGATATGAAAGGTGATGGACTCGGCGGTGTGTGGCACATTGCGATCGACGAAGAGTAAAAATATTAGCGGCCCGCACAGCCTGATCCTGCCGGAGGATCTTCCTGTGCGCGGCACTCTTTCGCTTCCAATGGGCAACGTAAGCGGATATGCATGTGATCCGCATGGCCCGGATAAGGTCTCAGGCTTCTCAGAACTTCTTCAAAACTCACAACTTCTTTTTTCAGACGTGCCAGGCGGCAGATCTCTTTTTTAATCACCGGATCCATGAAGATCCGCTGAACCTGTCCATTCTCGTGAAGCTTCTTGAGAAATTCCCAGACGCGGGGAGTATCAAAGTTTTTTGAAATCCTTCCACCAGTCACCATCGTCTCAGAAAACCCGGTGATATGCTCCGGGGCCTGCTCTTTGTGGTTCAGGCGGAAATACGTCACGTCGACATCAAGACCATTCTGGTGAGACGTGTGAAGGTCACTGACCTTGCCTCCGCCTTCTTTGGCGATATCTCCGATCTGTAAACGGTCGAGGTTGGGAAAGGCTTCGTTCAATCCAGCAGTCGCCTTCGTGATCATGTTAATCATTTCGGCGGCACCGAAACTCCGGTTGCGATCCAGGAAGAGTTTCATGAAACCCGGACCTTGATCGGGCAGGCGCTGACCATGACGAAGAGATCCATCGCTGTAGTACCCAATGGGTTCAGTGGGAAGTTCCTGCGCAAAAGACGAGAGGGAGAGCACAAGAACGAGAAGTGCTGTTTTCATGGAAGCTCTTTTACCATGGGGAGATGACCCCAGCCACAGCCGGGTAGTTTCTACACACTAGAAGTGATGACCCACAACCATGAGAAATGTCGTGAAATTCTTCTCTTCATTGGTGATTCTGTCTGTGGAAACAGCTGCTCCGCCATTTTCAATTTTTAATCCTGTAAATTTCTGGCGGGTATGAGAGACACTGGTCCGCTGGGCCTTCACTTCGAGATACGCTCCCCGGAGGGTCGTGAGACAAAGTCCAGCGGAGAGAACCTGGCCCTGAAATTCTTCTTCGAGGTTATCGATGTACTGATCAGTGCCGGAGAAATATTTCTTGCTGAAACTTCTGTGGCCGGAAGTGGTTCCCGCCTCAGTGAAGATTTCCAGAGTCATCGGTGCGGGATCTCCCACAACATCAAAGGTTCTGACGTGAATGATGCCGCCGACCCGAAGGAGAAGATTTGTCGCGCGGGTCTTTCCGATGAGCTTGTTGTTCTCTTTATTTCCCATTCCGAGTGAATCCACGATGAAGCCTTCCGTCCGGACACCGAGAAGAAGCCTCTGGAAAAGAATCTGATCGTAACCCAACTGGAGAGTTCCCCCATATTGAGTGGTCTTATCATCGAGATCTTTTTTCGCAAGGCCATCGTAGTCGGCCGGAAATGTGTAGGTAGAAACAGCTGCACCCATCCCGAAGACAAATCCCTTCTTATGAGAAAGGGGATCTGTTTCCGCAAGCGCTGCTGTTGAGAAAAGAAAAAGCACAAAGAAAAACTTCATGCTCCCAGTTTAACTGAACTCAGGCGTTGCGGAACTTTTTCTTCTTCGGGGCAAGTTTTTTGAGATTTTTCTCAGTCTGATTAGGAAGATTTTTCCCGCAGTCGAGGCAAGCTGGTGTGAAGCCATGGCTCATGTGAGAGATACCCTTGAGACCCGGACGGCGGGTACAGTAGTAGCTCACATTGTGGGATTGGCATGACGGACACGAGGCCTGCACTTTGAAGCCTGAATTCAGAACGAACCAACCAGTAACTGTCTCACCATCTTTCATTTTTTTCTCCCGAACTGAATTTTACCTTAAATTCATTTTTTGTTCTTCGGGCGAGTCATGGCAACTCTTTTTTCTGACGGGGATGCAGCTGTCAGATGCTCGACACAGCAGGGATTTTCACCCCGCAAAGAACCAGTGCGTGAGGGAAAAAACTGACGTTCACCCGGGGCATCCAGACCCGCGAAAGACAAAATACTTGGGATCACTCTATCTGTGACGTAAGATATGACTGACAGAATTCTTAAGGAGTCTTTATGCGTTTTCTTTCTCTCTTACTTCTTCTCACTGTTGGCTGTGCTTCGGTTTCAAAAGGACCGACGGATGCCGAGATCAATGCCGAAGCAGTGAAGGCCTATCAGGAAGTGAAGGCCAAATCCAAACTCTCAACCAATGCTGAGTGGAAAGCGATGCTCGACCGCGTCGCCACACGGATCGCAAAATCTTCCGGAGAAAATTTTCAGTGGGAGTGGATGCTGATCGAAAGTCCTGAAGTCAACGCCTGGTGTATGCCGGGTGGGAAGATGGCCGTGTACACAGGCATCATGCCCGTCCTGAAAACGGAAGGAGCTCTCGCTGCGGTCCTTGGACACGAAGTGGCCCACGCCACCAGACGCCATGGAAAAACCCAGTATGCCCGCGCGATGAAACAGAACGTGGCCGGGATTGCTATCGGCTTAGCGACGGTTGTTGGTGGTCAGATTTTTTGTAAGACAAATACCTGTAAGCAACTCACGGGTCTCGGTGGAGCAGCCGCCGGTTTTGCGCTCCAGTTTTTTAACATGAAATTTTCCCGGGCGGATGAATCCGATGCCGATCACTATGGTCAGCAGTACATGGCCCGCGCTGGTTATGAACCTTCCGAGGCAATGACCCTCTGGGACCGCATGAGTGCTGCGAATAAAGGTTCAGCTCCGCCTGAATTCATGTCGACTCACCCGTCAGACGCCAATCGCAAAGCGGCCCTGAGACAGTGGCTTCCGAAAGCGGAAGAACTTTACTCTGAGGCTCCGCAGAAATTCGGAACCGGCGAGAGCATCAACTAGATTTTCATTCTTTTTTCAAAACTCGAGATGATGGCCTGGTATTCCGGGCCATTGTTTTTTTGCGAGAGCGCTGAAAGCAGCCGCGTGAATTCTTTATCTTCCATGAATGTGTATTCGATGAGCAGGGCCTCTTCAAAAAGAACCGGGCCCGGAGATTTCAGAATAATTTCTCCGGCGAGAGCGGCGACACCGGGTTCGGCGAACTGAATCGTCCGGAGTTCTCTCAGGATCCGGAGTCGGAAATTCTGATCAAGCTCATCAGTGAAAATCAATTCTCTTCCCACGATCACGGCGGATTTCGGATCGGCTTCCATCGCGTCCCGGAACTGGCGATGAAGACTCTGAGTCATCCCATTGTCGCTTGGTTCACCGGAAGCGGGCTCTCTGATTTTCAGGTCGTCATGATCAAAGATGGACGACGGATATCTCGACGGGCTTCCGTAGGCAGTCTCCGGTCTCTCCTCGGGAACCAGGGCCATCATGCCCAGGAGAGTCGCAGAAAGTAATAAGATAAGAAGTAATCTGTTCACATTCCGATCGTAAACGCGCGTGAGGGATTCCTCCTAATTTTACGGAATAACTGCTTCTTAACTCTCTTCTTGTGACTCAAATTCTTGTCATTTAAGATGAGGGGATGGAAGAACTAAAAATCACTGATCATGCTTTGGGAAACGGAAAGGAAATCGCTAAAGGAGCACTTTGCCTTGCTCACTACGAGGGATTTCTCTCCGATGGAACACTCTTCGATTCTTCTCACCAGAAGGGGAAGCCCTTTCAGTTTGTCTTCGGAACCGGCAGAGTCATCAAGGGTTGGGATCAGGGACTCGTGGGCATGAAAGAGGGTGGGAAGCGCGAGCTTTTTGTTCCCTCCCATCTGGCCTACGGGGAAAGACAAATCGGGGCCCTGATCAGGCCCCATTCGTCACTACGATTTGTGATTGAGTTACTTGAAGTGCGAACCCGCGACTAGCGCTTGAGTTTTGCTTCGATCCGGTTCATGAGATCCATCCACTGAGCATCATCATTTACGATGGCCTGAGTTTCTGTCGCCCAGCTGTCAAAGCCGATCACCGGAAGTGTCGAGTGGCAACTTGCTTCAGCTGCTTCAGAGTATTTTGAGAAGTTCGTTGACCAGCATCCCGGAAGGTAGCGCGGATAAAGCTGCTCGAGGATCCCGGAAAGATCGGAAAGCGTGTACGTCGGGAGAGATTCCTGAAGGTACGGCACGAGGTAAATCGGGAACTCATCGATCTTGATGTCGCGGATGAGGAAGTTACCGACATCTTCTTCGTAAAGATCAACGATCCCGGATTCGCGCGTGATGATGGTGTATCCACGGGCCGGGTATTTTCTCACCGGAAAGCAGTAGTTCTTGAAGATCGCGATATCTTCCGAAAGGAAGAGGCAGCTTTGGGTAGAAATGAATCCGAAGATTTTTCCCGTCTCTTTATAGGTAAAATCCGCTTTCTCAATTCGCCCTACGAGTTCGTTAAACGAACGCGCATTAAGCACCTGAGCGTGACTGAGGGAGGAAACACAGAGAACAATAAGAAGGATGAGTTTTTTCATACTCTAACGCTAAAACTTTCTCTTCTCTTCGTCTACTGACCGAGTAGGAGGGTCAGGAATTTCCCGGTCCAGAGAATGGTGCGGATCCAGTTCCCCCGGATAAGATTCTGAATTTTTCTTTCATCTTTCCCCTGAAGAAGTTTCTGATGCTGTGGGACCTGGAGAAGAAAGGTCGTCAGCCAGATTGAGAGAACGATCCCCAGAAGGATGAAAGAGATTGATGTTCTCAATGTCCACGCTTCCATTACGGCAAGCGCCAGTTCCGTGAGCATGAGCGGAATCACAACCCAGGATATCCGCCCCTGGTGAGAGACCATCGCTGTTCCGAAAATTTGGGGATCATAGTAAGAAAACGACGGATAGATCAGTAGCTGCACGAGCCAGATGAGGGTCACGAGCATGGCCGTGACGATGAGGTTTATCTCACTCAAGTGACTGCCACAGACGCTGTCTTTCTTCTGCCGTCAGTGTTTCCATCCCCCAGGAAAATTCTGTGTGAGTGACCGATCCGGTTTTCTTCACTCCTCTCATCATCATGCACATGTGAGAGCCGTTAATTTTCACCGCAACCGCTCGAGGGTGAATGACTTCAACCATTCCCATGGCGATCTCTTTCGTGAGTCTTTCCTGCACCTGAAGTCTTTTGGAGAAGACATCCACCATGCGCGGGATTTTGGAGAGACCCAGAATTTTATCGGAAGGGTAATAGGCCACACTGACATGTCCCCAGAAGGGCAGCATGTGATGTTCGCACAGGCTGAAATATTCAATGTCCTTCACACTCACGAGTCCGCCGACTCCCTGGAAAATTCCTTCTCCGACGGCATCTTTTGGTGAGAGTGAGTAACCCGAACAGAGTTCCTTCATAGCCTTGGCATATCGGGCCGGTGTTCTTTCGAGTCCCTCCCGCGAAGGATTTTCCCCGACGGATCTTAGGATAAGGTCTCCCGCCGTCTTGAGACTTTCGATGGAGTTAGAGTGACCATGGAAAAGCGCTTCTGAAATATTCATGGCGACAGTATTAGCACAGAGGAAGAACGATGGACCGATTGTTTAAGATTTGTCGCAGGTGAATTTTGCAAGGGCGACGTGGAATCCCGATGATCCCACGTCCTGGTTAAGTGCGAGAGCGATGAACCTTATTTACATCTCTTGATGACTGACTCAGAGACATCATCTCCGTCGTCGCCGACGTGAGAAAGGATGAGAACCGCGTCCTGGTTCGTGTTCCAGTTCTTAAACGCTGAAGATTCATTGTTCAGAAAATCGAGCGTTTCCTGATCGAGCGCATCGCCTTCATCGTTCTTCGTGATTTTTTTGTATTTCCAGGCGTGGATGCCGTACTGGTCTGAGTACACAACGTCTGTCACTGATTTCGTGAGGTCAGCGACGAGAGTGGCGTCTCCGGTGAAGCAGGTCGTGAAAGTTCCCACATCGAGATCTCCCGGGACATATCCGGTAGCAAGGTCACCATCTTTGTAACCGATCTTAGTGAGCGATGCCATGACGAGATCATTCACGGCAGAAACTTTCTTATAAGCATCTCTGTCATCAGAGCTCAGTTCAATAAAGAGCGGAAGAGGTTTCACGCCGGCCTTCACGAGCTTCGGATTCACTACCGCAGCAGTGACGGGCTTATCGTTATTTCCATCGAGGTCGAGGATCATCGGAATCCGCAGGGTCGCTTTCGGTGCTGCAAAAGCAGTGGACGTAGCGAGAACGGCGAGGCCAAAAAGAATGGATTTCATGGGGGGCTCCTTAGATTTGGGACCAATGTACGACGGAATGTTGAGCGGGGGAAGGGGGCAGGTAAATAAGAAAGGGGGCCGAAGCCCCCTTATGAAATCAGATTAATTTTTCCAGGGATTAAAGGCAGTTTCGATGCCTTTCATGTGGGGCTTGAGCTCCGGCATGTGGCGGCCGATCACCTTATGGAGATACCCTTCGTCATCCACCCAATTCATCCCGGCCTTCGTATAGAAGTCTGGATGGTACTGATCCGTGTAGAACGGATCGGCCATGAGGCGGCGTGAGGCCATGAGGATGAAGATGTGGAACATGGTTTCGCCGAAACCGAAATTCTTCGGACGAACTTCTTCGGAAAGAGTTCCCACGAGAAGGTCGACCATTTCCACGTTGTCTTTTCCGTTTTCGTCGCGGCCATAGACTTTATAGAACTTCGCGAGGATTTCTTTCTGTCTTTCCGTCTTCACTTCTCCGTCCGGGAAGAAGTCTGCATACTTCTGGATCGGTCTCATGTTGAGCGCGCGACGGAACTGGTTATAGCGGGGAACACCACGTTCACGGTCTCTCATGATATCAACCATACCAAGATCCATGATTCCGTGGCCCGGGATCGTGAGTTCCTGCATGAACTTCGGGAAGTTATTGAGAACGAGCTGGCCCGGATGCTGAGTCCCGAAAGAGTAGAAAAGATCTTTCAGGTCATAGTCACCCATGATGCCGTAAGATTTTTCGTTTCTTGTTTCCGCAAAAGGAACGGCGATGACTTTCGACTTGTCCGAGAAGCGCTTGAAGTTCAGCTCTTCCGGAAGAAGCGAGTGAAGGCGGTAAACGGAAGTGAACTCTTCTGTGATCGTGTACGGAACACCGAAGTCATTTCTCTTATCACCAACGATCCCGCCGAGCGTGTAACCGAGGTTCAGACCGAAGTCTGCGTGATTGAGTCCAGGGATTTTCTTGATGAGGCGTGACCATGTCTGAGGGTTCGCGAGTCCATACCAGTTTGTGTACATCGCCTTGCGGAGAGTAGGGTTCGCGAGAATCGCCGGCGTCCACTCAACGGTGTGGATTTTCGCCATGACGGCCGCGTTGATGAGACGAGCTGTCTGGAAAACTTCTTCGTCGAGTTCTTTATCTGTAAGGAGCTTCTGCTGCTTACCTTTTCTCCAGATCCATTTTTTCGATTTCTCATCGAACTTCACATACTTCTGGTGAAGCATGTCGGCGATGGCGTTGTGCTCTTTCACGAAGAGGTGGTGAAGCATCGAGAGACCTACCCACCAGTTGTCGCGGAAACCGGTAACTTCGTAACCCTGGTTTTGCTTGTTGTAACCAACGTTGAGCTCGCCCTTCGGAAGAATCTCGCGGCCGTTAACGATGACAGTGGAAAGCTTCCCTTTATTGAAGGAGCGGACTTTGTTCTGATCGGCCTGGCTTGAGCCGTAGATCTGAGAACCATCCCACCAGTGAGTGACCTGATTCACAGAAACTTTTCCGAATTCTTTCTTGAACTCAAGATTCGACGTCGTCGTTCTCTCCAGTTCTTTTACAGATCCATCGGGAGCCGTGACCTGGTGCGGATTCTGCTCAACGTTTTTCCCGTGGGTGAGCCAGTCATGGTTCATGAACTGGATCCAGCTGGCCGCGAGCATATTGAGGAATGGCACCGGCTTGAATTCCTGGCGGGTGAAGAACTCTTTTGAAACAGCAACCGGATTCGGAGTCTGAAGTTTTTCAGCTGCATCGAGGTCGATGAACTCAGGAGGAACGTTTCTTCCGAAGGCCGTATTGGCAGCACCGACGTGCGGAGTTTCCGGGAGATAACAGGTACCATCGGCGGTTCGGAATTTCGTATTGACCTTAGAGCAGTCAACAGAGGCGTAACCTTTATAATCGATGTTCGGGTCGTGGAGATTTTTTTCGAGGAGTTCTTCGCGGATTTTTTTCAGAACGACGAGACCGCCGACTGTTCCTTTCTTCGACCAGGTCGTCCATGGTGTTTCTTTTTCTGCGGCGGTCGGAACTCGTGATGCTTCAACCGCGTTCGTTTTTGCGATTGTTTTTTCGGGAGTGTGGCGGGCACAGGAAGCGAGGGCGAGTGTCACCACGGTTAGTGGTATAATTTTTATTTTCATGTAAACTCCTTTTACCATTAAGATTTTATTACAGATTCGGAAAAAAGGTTGAACGAGGCACAAATCTTATGAATGAAAGTACCATCATCTCGACTTACTCTTCCTCACATCAGAACGAAACCAATCAACTAATTCATCTCTTCTGTGTGCCCGTGATTTTTTTCAACGTGGTGGCACTTCTCTATGCACTTCTTCCGCTTCCTTTGGTGGGAGTGATGATCGTTTCTTCTCTGATTTTCTATTTCAGATCAATGCGCTCATATTTGCCCCACATGATCGTACTTTATGCCTTGGTCCTATGCATCTGCGCCTTTTTTGCCGGATCCCAGGCGTTCATTCCGGTGAACATTGGTCTGTTTGTAGTGGCCTGGATCGGTCAGTTTTGGGGCCACAAGATCGAAGGGAAGAAGCCCTCGTTCTTTCAGGACATCTTCTTTCTGTTGGTTGGCCCGGCGTGGGTGATGGAGAAGCTTCGTCTTAAGATCATGCAGTGAACTTCTTGCCCCGGTTCTTTGAAGCCTGATCCTGTTGTTTAATGGAGTTATCGTTTTTCCCCGGGGGGATTGTGAAACAAGTCGCGGTATTCTTTTTGGTCCTGACGGGAATTGTTTCCGCTTACTCTCTCATGGATTATGAAACGGAAGAGACCGGCCTTCGCGCTCCCGCTTCAGTCCCTGCCAATTACGATGCCATGAAGGCCTGTGAAAAACAGGAACTGCTCTGGGAAAAAACTGTTTCCACTGCTTATAAAGAACTGCCCGAATACAAGAAGCTAGGTCTTCCTCAGCTCATTTCCATGAGTCAGCAGGAGATCTCTAAGAAGGGAAGCTTTCACTCTGATTTCGCTCCGGAGAAATGGGTGAAGTATCTTCATCGCCGTGGCTCAATGGCGAAAGTCAAAATTGTCCCGGTGAGCTCGAAGTACACAGGTGTGTTCGAAGGTTCTGAGTGCGCTCTTCTTCGCCTGTCTCTTACTTATAAGGTCACAGGTGGAAAGCCCGTCGCACCAGGGCTCGCGCTGAAAATTCTCCGCGACGGCAATCCGAGCGCCAATATCTCTGCGCTCGTTTCCCTCAACGGTCAGAAGAAAGACTGGAACTTCTTTAAGTATCCCATGTCGAACGTTGTTCCGGCGGGTGATGGCATCGGACAGGATCTCGTTCACAGGCTCTTTAAGCGCGTGACTCACTATCCGGAAGAACTTCTGGTGAATGACATGGCATCGATGAACGTTCGTGGAGAAAAGGCCGTGAAGGTCGTGTCGCCGCGGCAGCTCTTCTTTGTGCCGGCGTCTCAGATCAAGTACTCATCTGATGAGCATGAAGTGAGAGAGGATTTCGCCGCGATTCCGGAAGGAACGAAGGTGTACGAACTGAGAGCACTGCCGGAAAAATACGCGGGCCTCGATTACTCAGACTATACTGCAGAAAAAGCTGAAGAGTACGTCAAAGAGTCTGAGCATATCGCTGACATCATCACGACATCAGAATTTGTTTCCTCGGCCTTCAGCGATGACGGGATCTTCTTCCGGCACCAACTCCGTCCATAATTTGTTCCTGAGCTAATCCTCTGTCCCTGTGGTAGATTCACTTCATGAGAAAACTCGATGAACTGAAAAACTCCCGCTGGAGCCGTGGTCTTTTTGCCGCGAGGTCCGCGGCGCGGATGATTCCTTCCATTCTTTCCGGTGAAAGCGGTGACCCGCGGGTCGTCTTCCGGGACCTCATCGGAAAAAGCATTGATCAGTTCGTGAACGAAGTCGGGGAGCTCAAGGGAAGCCTTCTCAAGGCCGCGCAGATCCTGTCTTTGTACGGTGAGTACTATCTTCCGGAAGAAGTGAATCAGGTCTTAAAGAAGGTCCAGTCACAGAGTCACTATCTGGCGTGGGAGAAGATCGAGGGGCTCATTCCTCCTGATCTGAAAGCTGCTTTCGACATCGAAACCACTCCGCTCGCAGCTGCCTCCATCGGCCAGGTTCACCGCGCGAAAGATAAAAAAACGGGCGAGCTGGTTGTTCTGAAGATCCAGTATCCCGGAATCAAAAAGGCGATCGATCTGGATATGAAAATGATCCGGACTTTTCTCAGCATGGGAAAAATTCTTCCGAAGAAAATGAACATGGATCCGATCTACGAAGAAATCCGGAAAGTCCTTCTGGAAGAAATGGATTACGTTCACGAGGCGAAAAA
Organism: Bacteriovoracaceae bacterium; assembly: GCA_947451425.1. Classification (GTDB taxonomy): domain Bacteria; phylum Bdellovibrionota; class Bacteriovoracia; order Bacteriovoracales; family Bacteriovoracaceae; genus Peredibacter. The sequence continues at coordinate 17,161 of CANGAC010000020.1, forward strand.
ACACGGTGAGTATGTGACACTCATGAAGGATGTTCCCGGCTGTTACGTACCGGCGATCTATCCGCGGTACTCTTCAGATAAAGTGATCGTCTCCGAGTTCATCGAAGGCATTCCCCTGACGGAAGTGAGTCATCTTTCACAGGATGAGAGGAATCGGCTGGGGGAAACACTCTTCCGGCTTTTCTTGCAGGAAATCTTCAAAGGGAATCTCATTCAGACGGACAGTCACCCGGGAAATTTCCTCTATCGCCAGGGTGAGGTGGTACTGATTGATTTCGGCGCGTGCCTGGAGTATCCGGAAGAGACGATTGCGAATTATCGGAAACTCATCCGGGAACTCTTTCACGGAAAGAAGGAAGACTTTTTTTCTCTTCTCAATGACGTCGCCGGCAAGTCCGGTGGAAAGATCGTCCTCGATCAGGACCTTCTCTGGAAATACTGTGTTCTTGCGGGAAGCCCGCTTCAGTCTCAGGACTTTGACTGGGGAGCGACGAAGCTTCCGGATGATCTCCTACCGCTGGGCATGGAACTCGTGAAATCATCCACGATTGAAACTCCACCGCACGAATTCATTTTCCTCGACCGGAAATTGCTGGGGCTTTTTTCGCTGTTGAGATCTTTGAAGTCGCGATTTGATGTGAAAGCAGTGGCAGAGAATTATCTGAAATAAAAAAAGGTCCCCGGTTCACGGAGACCTTTCTTAAAAAATATTTTACATCGGGCTGAATTCGAAGCTGAAGAGAGACACTGACACTTTCAGGAGTGACTGGTACGGAAGCTTCAGGTTCATCGATCTGATGTTCGCGCCCTTCACCATACCCGGAGCCGCTGGTCCCCAGACAATATTACTCACGCGCGCAACGTAGGAGCCTTCACTCTTCTTGCAGACAATTCCTGTGACGTCGGCCCAGTCCCCACCATTTTTTGTGAGCTTGAGCTTAAGGGCTCCCGGACCGTTCGAAAGCCTGAGGATGAGTTGGTTACTACGTGAGGTTTCTTTCCAGTTCAGCGAGATATCGCTGTTACCGACGAGTGTTTTAAGCTCAGAGATATTGCTGGCACATTCTTCCGCCTGAGAGGCGAATGAAAAGATCATGAGAGCTATTAAGAGAAGTGACTTCATGAATGTCTCCTTGAGGTTGGAGGGGCATTATACGAGAAAAAACGATTTGGTGAGGGGATCTGGTAAAGATTATAGGCCAGGACCGCAAGCGGAATTCTTCCGGTCACTTACAGTAAGAAATTGAGCAACCACGATGGAAGCGTGATGAGTTTCATGAAGAGAACCTTGTTCTTACTGGCCCCGTAAACGCTCATCGCTTTACCATCACTATCAACCGCGGATCCATCGGGCAGGACTTTGATGCCTTTATTCATGCGGCGGAAGATGCTTCCTTTTACTTCCGCAGAGAGTTCATCGTTTCCGCGACAGAAGACGGCCATCTCCGTGTTATAGAAGTTAGACCGGTTATCGATGTTGTATGTCCCGATCATGATTTCTGAGTGGGTGGAGGCTTCAAAGACCTGGGACTTGTCATGCGTTCCCCAGCGCGCTTTCTCTGCTTCAGGAGTGAGCGCCGGTCCTTCGTTCACAAATTTTCCATCGTGAAGGAAAATCTTAATCCCGCGCTTGGCCCAGCTCTTCAGATAAAGATAGAGATTGGCCGCAACGTAGACGGCATCAGTGGAGTAGAGAGAGTTCGTGTAAACATTGATGTCGACTTTATTCTCAAGGAGGTGACCCATGATCTTCCGGGTGCGCTTGTTGTGAATGAGGTACGGTGAAGAAAGAGTGAAGGCCTTGTCCGTCTCGAGTGTTTTTTCTGCAAGAGTCTGACGAAGGAAACGGAACTTATCGAGGAATTTTTCCTGGATCCTTTGTTTGAAGCTCGCCCCCGGAGCATCCGTGGAGAAAGTCGCAATCGGGCAATCATACATTTTAAGATTCTCAAGAACCGGGATCCCTTTTTCCGCGAGCTGAGAACGGGCGAGTAATTCTTCCGGGGATTCTTCGAGGAAGAGGCGTGCTTTTTCAGCGCGCGCGTCCCACTTCGAAGCACGATCAGGATCGTTTTCATGCTTCTTCGGGAGCTTTGGCTCCACTGACATTTTGTGCTCAAAGAAATGATCAAAGCTCTCTCTCATGGTTTTTGCGAGGGGCCCAGTGAGGTAGATATCGCGGTCATTGAAATTGAACTCGTGAGACATATCGAAATAGTCTTCCGCGATGTTCCGGCCACCCGTGATCGCCTCAGTGTCATCGATCGAAAGAAGCTTCCGGTGGTTCCGGAACTGGACCGTCGAGAGCGCATAGATGGGAGCATTGTTATAGTACTTAACTTCGATGCCGTATTTCATGAGTTCAGTGGCGTAGAAAGGATCAAGACGGAATACCGCGAGACTCTTGTCCACGAGGATGCGGACCTTTACTCCGCGCTTGGCAGCGGCTACCAATTCGCGGGAGAAGATTTTTCCGGCGAGGTCCATGTCATAGATAAAATACTCAACTTCGATGTTTTTCTGCGCACGTCGGATCATCTGCAGGCGAAGCTCGAGAGCGGAGACACCATTATTGACGACCATGACTTTATTGCCCTGGTTTTCCTGCACATCATAGAAAGGATAGGGAATCGTCTCCGCGAGCTTGCTGCCAGCGATGGCGGAAAGAGTGAGGGTGAAAATGAGGAAGACAAGAAGGTTCATCATGGCGGAATAATAACCGCAATGAAGAATTGTTAAGACCACTTTGAAAAGATTTAAAGGGAGTGTCTAGAGATTAGACACCCTGTTTTGTTCTGCTTCGAGGATGCGCGGGAGAAGACAAAGCGTAAAGAAAAGCGAAGAGATAAGCCCGCAAAGGATAGCGACCGCGAAAGGCTTGGCCGTTTCGGCACCGATTCCATTGGAGAAAGCCGCCGGAATAAGCCCGGTGATCGCCACTCCACTGGAGACCAGAATCGAAAGTCCCTTATTCCGGAGCGAGAGCCAGGCATCCTGAGTTTTCACCCAGTCTGACACATACATCATCCCGGTGAGTAAGCTGATTCCGATCAGGACAATCACTCCCGCGGCTGCCGAAATACTTAAGTTAATGCCCCAGCAGGCAAGTCCCAGGAGACTTCCGGAAACACCGAAAGGAAGTTCAAAGAGAAGAAGGCCCACGAGATTCCACGAACCAAACCACGTCTGAAGAAGAATGATGATCGCGGCCAGGCAGATAGGGACAACGATGGAGAGTTGTTTTCCGGCGCGGTTGGCGTTCTCAAAAGAGCCCGCCCAGACCATGCGGTAGTACGGAGGAAACTTCACCTGTTCACGGATTTTTTTGTCGGCGATTTTCACGAAGTCGACGATGGCCTTCCCGCGCACGGAGATTTTCACGGCCACGCGGCGTTCACCCATTTCACGATACACCCTTGTGACACCGGAAGTGAGTTTTCTCTGGGTCACGTCCCGCAAATAGATCTTCGGTCCAATTCCGGTTCGGACGTTCAGATTTTCCAGACTCAAAGTCGTAGGTTTCTCCGGAAGGCTTGGTTTCACCATGACATCAATAAAGCGGTTCGCCGGATCCATCATCTTCGTGGCGAATTTTCCCACGAGGGAATTTTCGAGAGTCTCGGCCGCATCGGAAACCGTGAGGCCGTAAGAGCCGAGGAGATCGTGGTCCATGATGAAGCGAAGTTCGGGCTGACCGAAGAGTCTTTCCACCGCCACGTCCTGAGCACCCTGTTCTTTTTTGACGATCGCCTCGACGATTTCTCCGAGACGCTGAAGCTCTTCCGTCTTCGGACCAAAGATCTTGATGACGAGTTCGCCTTTCACACCACTGATCGCTTCATCCACGTTATCTTTAATCGGCTGGGAGAAACTGACTTCAAGACCCTTGAGCTTTGAGAGTTTCTTCTGAAGGATCCGGGTGAGGCCTTCGAGTGTGTCGGCCGATTTCCAGTCATCCGGCGGAATCAGAGTGACAAAACTTTCAATCGTATCAAACCCGTTCACGTCCGTACCGTCATCCGGTCTACCGGTCTGGGAAACAACGTCCCGCACTTCCGGAAGCTCTTTCACGATAGCACGCACTTCTTTGGCAAGTTTCGATGCGACTTCACGGTTGATCGTTGCCGGAGCAATCACGCGGATATAGATGGAGCCTTCATTGAGCGAAGGAAGAAATTCTTTACCAAGGTAGCTGTAGAGTGAAGCGATAAAAAAGAGAAAACCCACGATGGTGATGAGTTTCAGGTTTTTCAGTTTCTTCAGCGGCCGCGTCCATTCTTCAATCCGCGCAAAGAGAGCGTGTGAGTATCTTTCCTGCCACGATCCCACGTGTGAGTGGATCGACGTGAGTTTTGCGGCGAGAGGAACAAAGAGAAGAGCGCCGATCTGGCCCCCGATGAGAGCAGAGATGAGAGTTATCCCGAGAGGCCGGAAGATCCGTCCTTCCACGCGCTGAAGCGAGAGAATCGGAATAAACGCAATGATGAGAAGAAACGCGCAGAGGAGGGCAGGGCCAATCACTTCGCGGAGAGACTCAATGATGGATCTGTTCTTGTCTTCCTCCGACGCCCGTTTATCCAGGACGGATAGTCCGGCGATCACGGCCTCGGCACAGAAAATCGCAGTCTCCACGATGATTCCGAAATCCACCGCCCCGAGAGAAATGAGATTGGGATGGAAGCCTGCCCAGGAAACTCCCACGAAAGCGGCGATGAGAGCAAAAGGGATGATCATCACAACAGCGAGAACGAGTTTCCAGAAGTGCCAGCCAAAGCCGATGATGAGCAGGGTACAGACGAGAAAAATCCCGAAAACAATATTGTGATAAACCGTGTGGGAACTTTTTTCGATGAGTTCCGTCCGGTCACTGATCTGGCGGATTTTCACACCATCCGGCAGTCCATTCTCGTTCAGGTATCTGACTTTTTCCTTGATGCGTTCACAGGTCCCGATAGTGTCGGAGCCTTTCCGGAGAAGGACAATTCCTTCCACCACATCATCGCGTTCATTGAGGCCTACTTTCCCGAGACGGGGCTTCGAGCCATACTGAACAGTCCCGAGATCGTTTACTCTTATCGGAATCTGGTCACGGGTCGCAACCACAGCGTTTTCGAGCGTGCGCGGCTCTTCAAATAATCCCAGTGAGCGGACCAGAAATCCCTGCTCTCCGCGACCAATGAGACCACCACCGGCGTTCAGGTTATTCTGAGAAAGCTCATGCACGACGTCCTCAAACTCGAGCCCAAACTCCTTGAGCTTCTCTGATTCGACGACGACATCGATCGTGCGCCGTTTTCCTCCGAAGACCACAACGTCGGCCACACCCTGGATGGATTTCAGTTCCCGGACGACGGTCCAGTCCTGGATGAGACGGAGTTCATCGATTGAGTGATTGCCTTCAATGGTGTAGCGGAAAATTTCTCCGACGGGGGTCGAGTCCGGAGAAAGTCCGACCTCGGCGTTCTTCGGGAGATCCACATCCGAGAGTCGCATGTTCACATCAAGCCGTGCCTGCTTACTCTGGACGTTATCATCGAACGTGAGAGTGATGACGGAAAGGCCGAACATGGAAATCGAGCGCTGGTTGATGAGTCCCGGAAGGCCATTGGTGACTGTTTCAAGTGGGATCGTGATCTGGCGTTCAACTTCTTCCGAAGCTTTTCCCGGAAACTGAGTGATCACCTGAACCTGAACGTTTGTGACATCTGGAAAAGCTTCAACCTCACTCTGCCAGGCGATGTAGCCACCAAAGCAGAGAATCGCCGCCAGGATCGCCAGGTACAGCGGGAACTTTTTATTGATGAGATATATCGTAAGCGTAAGAATGCGGTTCATTTTATTTCAGCTTTTCCATAACGAAGACAGCACCTTCGGAAATGATCGCATCGCCGATTTGAAGAGAATGGAGCTGTTTTTCCTTCACGTAGAAGAAGTTCGTATCCTGGCTGATCACGGAGACTTCGACTTTAGTGACCTTATCGTTGACCACCTTCAGGATGTAATCATTGTCATCTTTGAAGACGATGCAATTGGCAGGCACTTTGAATGTCACTTCACCACCACCCAGAGAAACTTCCGCAAAGACCAGTTCATCGAGCGAAGGGTTATTGGAGAAGTTCACTTTCTTAAGGCGAACTTTCACAGTTCTCGAAACACTCGAGAGTGAGGGAAGGATGGCATTGATTTCGGAATCATAAATTTTCCCCGGCTCCGAAGACCGGGTGACTTTCACTTTCTGCCCCTGAGAAATCCGGGACGCATCCCGTTCCGGAACATCGAGTTCCACGGTCAGTGAGTGACGGTTAATCACGGTGAAAAGATTGTCACCGATGTTGAAGTTCGAACCTGCTTCGACCATTTTCTTTGTGATGACTCCGGCCTTCGAGGCCACGATGTAGCAGTTATTTTCTTCAACCTTCATGCCGAGCTGAGTTTCCCGAACGTGGATCACCTGCTGAAGATCCGTCAGCCCGCGGGCCTGCGCTGTCTTCTTTTCCTGATAGAGCGAGAGGCACTCAGCACTGTTGATCGAAAGAAGTTTTTTTCCAGGGGCGACTTCGTCGCCTTCTTTGACGAGCATGGAATTCACCCGTCCGGCGAAGCGGGCCGACTCGATGTAAAGTGTCCCTTCGATCGGAATGATTTTTCCCGTCACCCGGAGACCATTACTTACGTGAGAAGATTCAATCTGAAACGTTTTGTACGGAACAGCAGCGTGGGCGTGCGAGAGGATGAGAGTGAGGATGAGCGAGAACATATTATTTCCTTTCACAGGCGTTTAAGCACACAAGTCGAGAATTCAGGAGTGAGGCCTTGAGATTGACTTCTTCTTTCCGGAGATCAAGCCACGTTCTCTTGGCGAGAATGAGTTCCGAGAACCCGAGCTTCCCCTGTTTGTAAGCGGCGAGAGTTGAGTCGAGCATGGTCTCGGCCATGGGCAGATCGTGGGCCCGGAGTTTTTTCAGGATGTCCATCGAGCGCCGGAAGGTATTGGCGGCATCATCGATGGTACGTTCCGCTTCGATTTTTCTCATGGCCGCGCGTCTTTCCCGGATCGTGGCTTCGGCTTTCTCATGCAGGATCTGGCTTCTTTCGTAGAAAGGATACAGCAGGGGAATCTCAACTCCTACGACCCAGGTGTTTGTCCACTGAACGGGAATAATCGGGGAGGCGACGACTTTGTTATAATAGTTTCTGTAATAGGAGACCGTCAGTTCTGGCATGGTCTTCCAGAAGGCGACTTCGCGCTGCTGCTCTGAGACCCGCATTTCGCCCTCAGCGCGGATGACATCCATACTCGTTGATCCGAGGGAAGAGAGAATTTCCTCGCTCAGGTCTTCCGCTGGTTCAATGGTGGAAACGATGGAAGCATCCAGATTTCTTTCCTCGAGATAGCTCGTGAGTTTTTTACAGGCAACGACCGACTGGTCTTTCAGAGATTCGTATTCGATCCGCGCCTGTCGGTGCTGGAGCTCAATTCCGATTCTTTCCGCCTGGGTGGACTGGCCCATTTCATAGCGGGCGGTGAAAATATCTTTCAGTGTCTGAAGTTCTTCTACTGCCGTTTTTAAAATCTCTTCCTGGGCACGGGTTGAGGCACAGGCACTGTAGCGATCAGCAATGAAGGACGCGAGTTCGATTTTTTTTGCCACGAGTTCGCGCTCTTCCGCGCGAAGGATCTCTCTGTCCACTGAACTGAGCGCAAAGGCCTTGCCCGGAAGACCAAGCTGAAGAGAAACCCCGTAGGTTTTCCACGACCGGTTATCAGAGTTTGCGTAACTGATAATGGGGTTATTCGGAAGAAATCTTGCGAAACGATCGATCTCCGCGGCCTTGATCTTATTTTCCTGAGCATGCAGCAGGGGATCAGATTGCCACCCGGCGATGATGATTTTATCCAGCGCAGGAGATGAGGCCTGGGCAGAGAAAAGAAAGGTAAGTGACAAAAGTAGGTAAAACATGGGGAGATATTATCCCCAATGATGCCTAGTTGTAAGGAGTGATAAGATGAATATTTCTTTAAAGATGAAATTTTTTTGAACTCAAAGTAAATGTTTCTTAAGCCTCCACGGTCTTAGTGCGGCACTCATAGGGACGATTCTTCAGGAAGTTCGACAGGAACATCGCCAGGACGGCATAGGAGAGAAATACGTAGTACCCCGGCTGAAGGTGCGTCCCATTGGTGGTGAGGACATCGACGCCGGCGCCGGCCTCTTTGATATTGTTCAGCTGGCTATTGATGATCCCGTTGAAGCCGATGTAGGCCATGAAAATCGCCACTACCAGGACGTCGGCCATGGACCATTTTCCGGATTTTTCAACGAAAAACTTCACCAGTTTTTTGCTTCGGGCAGAACAGTAGTCGTAGTAATAAAAGAGCGTCGAAAACATCTTGAGGAGGGGAAAGAGCA
>CANGAC010000021.1 GCA_947451425.1 Bacteriovoracaceae bacterium
AAAGAAAAGAGAAAGGATGAGGTGCTCATAAAAAACGATGGTGACAGGTTCGAGACCACTTTCCACCAACGGATAGCGGATGAGCGTATCCATTGCCCAGAAGAAGCACGCAAGAAGAATGAAAAAAGTTCCGGCCATGGTTTATTTTAGCGTGGAAACGATGCTCGCGGAATAGAAGTTTTGGAAAACCTCATGAGCGCGCTTCGAAACGAGTTCTTTCTTCGTGCGCTTGCGATCACCCCGGTACTGCTCTTTGGTGAGTTCCACTGAAGGAAGAAGCCCGAAATTGATATTTGATGGACACGGCTTCTCAATAGTCATGATGTAATTGACGAGCGCACCCATCGCCGTTTCCACCGGGAAACTGACGGGATCTTCACCCCGGATTTTCCGCAGAACCTGGAAAGCGGCATAAAGACCCATGCTCGCTGATTCGGTGTAACCTTCAACCCCGGTGATCTGGCCCGCAAAATAAATCTCCGGGAACTTCTTCGAAGAAAGATCAGTGTTCAGGAGTTTTCTGGCATTGAGAAAGGAGTTCCGGTGACACGATCCCAGATGAATGAAACTGGCGTTTTCCAGGCCAGGGATCATTCGGAATACACGAACTTGTTCTTTATAGGTAAGACGGGTCTGAAATCCCACGAGATTGTAAGCAGAGCCCAGAAGATTTTCTTTCCGGAGCTGAACCACAGCATAGGGCCATTTACCCTTGATGTCGGGCTCAAGTCCCACGGGCTTCATGCACGAGAATCTGGCCGTGTCTTTCCCACGCTCGGCCATGAGATCAATCGGAAGGCAGGATTCGAAAAACTTCCAGTCTTCGAAATCTTTCTGCTGAACTTTTTCCGCCCCCGCCAGAGCTTCAACGAATTCGTAATACTGCTCTTTGGTCATTGGGGAGTTGAGGTAATCTCCCCCCTCTTCCATCGCCTTGTGACGATCCTTGAAATACATTTTCGTCAGATCAAGCGTGTCAGCATCCACGACTGGTGCGATGGCATCGTAGAAATAAAAATCATCACCCGAAACTTCTTTCTGGATCCACTGCTCGAGCTTCGATGTTGTGAGCGGACCCGTTGCAATGATGGTGAAGTCGCATTCAAATTGCTTCATGAGCTCGATCGGATTTTCCGCATCCAGCGAAACAACTCTGATATTCGGATTTTCTGAGAGGCGCTTGGTGATTTCTGCTGAGAATTTTTCGCGGTCAACGGCGAGGGCATCTCCGGCCGGAACAGCATGAAGAGTTCCGCACTCCAGAACAAGCGACCCCATCGCTTTCATTTCATTCTTGAGGATCCCATGGCCGGAAGTCGCGTCCATGGACTTGAGAGAATTAGTACAGACGAGTTCAGCAAAAGTCGGGATCTTCTGAGCAGGATTAAGTTTGACGGTTTTCCCCTCAACCAGAACAACCTGGATGTCCCGACGGGCAAGGAACATGGCCGCTTCCGAACCGGCGAGACCGGCGCCAATCACAAGAACCCTTTTCATGGCCATGAGTAACTCTCTTTCCTGCAGAAGTTTTGCTATAATGAACCGATCTCATATCCCTTTTATCTGCAATGTGTCAAGTAAAGAGGCTCCTATGGCCAGGCTCGTACTCCACCAGACTCACCACACTCTCGCTGATTTCGACAGCATCGCCGAATATCTCAAAGTCAGTATGAACGGCGAAGGCCTTCATTTATTCCCGGAGCTCTTTTTAACGGGATATCCCCTCCAGGATTTGTGCCTGCAGCATGCCTTCATCGACAGTTATGAAAATCACTTCGGTCGCCTGAATGACTGGCTGAAATCTTTGCCGAAAAAAGAAAGCTGCCGCGGACTCGTTCCGGGACTTCACTACGAACGTGAGACCAATGGCCTTCCAAAAAAAATTGAAAACGTTATCTACGAAGCAGTCCCTGGAACCGGTTTCCGGAAAATTTACACCAAACGCCTCCTTCCGAATTACGACATTTTTGATGAGCAGAAATATTTTGTTCCCGGTAAGGGAAATTGTTTCTATGAGTTTCAGGGAAATCTTCTGGGACTTCATATCTGTGAAGACATGTGGACTAGCTCCTTTCACCAGCTCGATCCTCTCGATCTCATGTTCAACGAAATGAGAGAAAACAATCTTCCGGTAAAAATGCTCGTCAACCTTTCGGCATCCCCTTTTGATGCCGCCAAAAATCACAAGCGGATCGATCGCGCGAAAAATATCAGCCTCAAGTTCAAGTGCCCGTTCCTCTATCTGAACCGCGTCGGTGGTGAAGACGAAATCCTTTTTGATGGCTCAAGTTTTGTGATCGCAGGGAATGAGCTTACCCTTCAGATGAAGAGTTTCGAGAAGGGTGTAGAGTCAGTGGATCTCCCATCGATAAAGGGAAATTATGCGGAAGTTCCGGTCTTTCACCCGGAGAATTCCTGGGAAGGCCTTTTTTCCCCGCAGCTTGAGACGAAGAAATCTCCCGCCGAATTGAAAACCTGGTCAGACGAAGAATGTGCTCTGATTCTCAAGGCCCTGTGCTTTGGTCTGCAGGAATATGCCGGCAAATCCGGTTTCAGGAAATTTCTGGTGGCGCTATCCGGTGGTCTGGATTCGGCCCTCGTACTGGCCCTGGTGAAACTGGCGCTCAAGCCGGGGCAGGATGTGGAAGCGATCTACATGCCAAGCATCCATTCCGCGATCCTTTCCACCCAGCTCTGCGAAGAAATGTGCCGCCGGATCAAGGTTCCCTTAAGGCACCTCCCTATCAAATTCCTCCATTCCACCGTGAAGAATGCCTTCACGCAGACCTTTACCGAGAAGTTCGAAGGGCTCACGGATGAGAATGTTCAGAGCAGGCTTCGGGGGATGCTTCTTTACACCCGCTCCAATCAGACCGGCGCCATGGTCATCAATACCAGCAACAAATCTGAACTCGCGGTGGGGTACTCCACTCAGTATGGTGATTCCGTCGGAGCGATTTCTCTTCTCGGTGATCTTTATAAAACAGAGGTTTATCGCCTTGCCCGCTACGTGAATGAGAAGCACGGTGACCTGATCCCGGACGGGATTATCTCCCGTGGCCCATCGGCGGAACTTCGGCAGAATCAACTCGACCAGGACTCTCTGCCTCCGTACGAGCGGCTCGATCCCATGCTCGAGGGGATTTTGAGTTACCGGCTGGGTAAGAAGGAACTGTCAGGATTAGGTTTTGGTGAGGAAGAAATACTTAAAACCCTTAACCTCTACCTGAAATCAGAGTATAAAAGAGCTCAGTTCTGTCCCATCATCAAAATTAAGGCAAAAAGTTTTGGTTTTGGTTACAGAATACCGATTAGTAAAAACCTGAAGTACCACCTTTGAGCGGAGGAAAAAATGAGCGAGCAAAACAACACTGAGTCCACAGACACGAAAAGCAAAGTCATGGGGAAGATCAACGAACTGAAATCAAATGTTCAGACGTTTATCAATGACGTGAATGTGACTGACATCAAGGCATCGATCAACACGATGGTAAAAGACGCTCAGAAAGATTTCCACAAGCTTGTTGATAAAGACATCGCGGACATGAAGAAGAAACTCCAGAAAGAAAAAACTGAAATGGAGAAGAAAGCGAAGAAGTTCCTCGACGGTCACAAGAAAGAACTCAACACTCTTCAGGCCAAAATTGATAAGCTGGTTAAATCTGCGAAGGCGGTAAAAGCGCCTGCGAAGAAAGCTCCGGTGAAGAAAGCTACTGCTAAAAAAGTAGCGACGAAGAAAAAAGTTTCCAAAAAGAAATAATCAAAAAAAGAAAGGGTCCTTAGGGACCCTTTTTTTATGCCACGACCTCAGATACGTGGAAGACTTTCCCGCGTCCGGATTTTTTCGACAGATACATCATCTTATCCGCAAACTCGATGATCGACTTCGCCGTATCGGCATCATTCGGATACTCAGCAATACCCACAGAAAGTGAAAGCCGGTATTTTTGTTCTTTATCAATATCAAACTCAGCGGCTTTAACCGCCTCTGAAATTCGAAGAGCAATCATCTTGGATTCAGTGATGGTCGTGCGGGGAAGAAGGACGATGAATTCATCTCCCCCATAGCGATAGACGAGATCGGTTGAACGAAGCTGGTTTTTTACCACTTTCGCCATATCGATCAGAAGCTGAGAGCCCACGACGTGGCCAAACTGATCATTCACGTTCTTGAAGTAATCGATATCAACAAATAAGAGTGCGAAGCCATTCCGGTCATGCTGAAAACGACTGATGAAGAGGTCGAGGTCTTCCACGAGTTTCCTCTGGTTAAAGAGGCCCGTGATTTCATCCGTAAGAGAAAGAAGGCGCATCTCTTCGCGTTTCCGTGACTCTGTCAGGATGGTGACTGAAGTCTTGAGGACGTTCGAAAGATAGTCAGAGAGGATTTCTTTGATCGAATAGGCCGAGGAATTTTTCGCCACGAGATAGGAAAGGTTTCCTTCTCCGTCCTTCACAAGAAAATAAAACCGGTGCTTCCAGTAACGGAGACCAAAGATCAGGCCGGTTTCATCAGCGAGGAAGCGCTTGATGCGCTTTAACTGCTGATCAGTCAGGTGAAGTTTTCGTTTGAGCGACTCGAGACGCTTTTCATCGGAATGAAAAGTGAGTTCTTTTTCGCGCTCAAAGAAGAGATTGATGTATTGGTGAAGGCTCTGAGCAATGTCTTTTACTGAGGAGAAACTCTCCGGGCGTGAAAAGAGGTGAAGCACCGCACGCTCAGGATTCCAAAGACCACTTTGAACAGCACCGTGAAGTTTCAGGCGATAAATCACAGTCCGGATTTCGTTCGAATCAACCGGGAGACTTAAGAAATCGAAAAGGCCGGCACGGAAGGAGCCGACAATCCCAGTGATGTCCGGTCTGGGCGAGAGTAATGTAATCGCAGCTCGTGGAATCACATGCCGGATACGGCGGATATCATCGATGGTCTTCTGACTCTGGCGATTGGACGCGAAGAATACAGCATCGGCTTCCCGCTTACCAAAGGACATGAGGTCACCCACATCCTGGATATAGGAGAAATGATATTCAACCTTGTTTTCCCGGAAGGATTTTTTAATCGCTTCGATGGAAAATGAATCAAGGCCGATGCAGATGATTTCGAGCTGTCCGTTTTTTTTCGTCATTACATATCTATGTTTTTCTTAAGGGCATCGAGAGCAGCGCCCTTATCACTTTCGTCTTCCAGTACCGAAATGGCATTCCGCAGAGTCTTGATTGCTTTTTCCAGTTTGTCTTCAAGTTCAAAGCGGGATTCCACAGTCCGCTTCTCCTGGGATTGCATGGACTCCATGTCAAATTCCATTCCGTCGATCTTACGCTTGAGCTCGAGAATTTTCAAATCGCGATTTCTGATCTGAGTCTCTGAATCGGCCTTGAGAAGCTCGAGGCGCTGCTCCAGCTCTCTCTCGTGGAGCTGAACCTTTTTCACATCGATCCGGTTCTTTTGAGCAGATTTGTCCAGTTCCTCACGGAGAATCCGGTTCTTCTCTTCGAGGATGAGACGGCGCTCTTCTTCCAGACGGACACGGTCTTTTAAGGAAGAGATTTCTTCGTTCATTTTTTTACGGGCGATTGAGAGTTCTATTTTTTTCTCATCGAGCTCGGCGCGCATATTGAGCGTCTGGCGGTTGTGGAGAAGTTTTTCTTCTTCCATCATCTGAATGCGGGAAAGGAGTTCTTCCCTGTCAGTGCGGAGATTGGAAAGGGTAGCCTGCATTCTTTCGAGTTCAGCAGAATACGCTCCCGAAATTTCCCGGAGTTCCTGACCCATGGGTCTCTCAACCTGAACGGCGCGGGATTCTTCTTTCTCTTCTCTTTCTTCCTTAACTTCTTTTTTCTTTTTGATTTTTGTGGAGGTTTTCTCTTCTTTAGGAGCTGCAATCACAACCGGTTTTACTTCAGGCTCAGGTTCAGACTCAGGCTCTGTTCCAAAATCAAGATTCGCGAGATCCAGATCATCGCTGACGAGCGGCTGATCGAGATCGCTATCGAGTTGATCATCTGCTCCGGCCGCAGGAAGGTCGGCAATGCTGAAACCACTGTCAACTTCCTCACCAATTTTTTCATCAATCTGGTTATCTAAGTCACCTTCGAGGCTCATCAGATCGAGACCTTTGTCTTCCACTTCCTTGCCTGTTCCGGTCATGAGGTCAGCATCATCTTCCAGAAGACTCAGGTCATCCGGAAGTTCCAAATTAACTTTGGAATCCTCATGCATGATGGCATCAATCTCAGCAAGTTTTTCTTTTACCTCAGGAGAGACATCCCCATCCAGGGGCCCGAAATCCAGCTTGGACGCCTGTGTACCGTCAGAAAGATGAAGTCCAGAGGGTTCGTCTTCCCCGGCAGCTTCCGTCGTACTTTCGAGGCTGAACGAAGAAGGTTCGCCCAGGTCAAAGCTGGCCAGATCATCCGCGGGCTGCTCCGTAAAAGTATTAGCGGCTGGAGCTTCGTCCAGGTCGAGGTTACCAAAATCGGCGCCGAGATCGAGACCAGATTCTTCGAGGGGGGCATCCGGTAGGTCAGGAGTTTCAGAAATTTCGAGCTCGCCCATGTCATCAAGAGAAATTTCCTGATCGTCGTTACTCATACTCACACCTGGTTCCTCATCGTCCGCTTTTGCGAAATTCGATATGCTTTGTAGTTTTGGTTTTTCTTTGGATTGTTTTGTTTCCGCAAACAGACTGTCGATCTTAAGACTGAGCGGATGCTTCTTCATTTCCGCGAGGGTATCGAGTTCAAACTCAGCGGAAATCTTAACCTGACCTGTCCCGGTCTTCTCGAGCTTATTGCCTTTAACGTTGGTGATTTCCTCAGTGAACCCACCGAGAATTCTCCCAAGCGTTTCAGCACTGACCTGACGGGAAACATAAGCATCTCCACCTTGCGGAGAGAGTTGATGAGCCTTAAGGTCCTGCGGTTTCCAGTCAGCTGTGACAAAAATCAGACGCGCCTTAGGGGCTTTCTCGCGGATGATGGCGGCCCACTTGTCGGCATTCTTGTCTGGCTTGGGAAGATCGAAGAAGAAACAGGAATTTTCATCGGCGACCATGAGAATTTCTTGCAAATCCTCAATGGCATCGACCCAGATTCCATCCTGAAGAATGGGAAAGCGCTCAGGAAATTCCCGGAACTTTGATGGGTCAAAGCTAATAAAATAGTAGGTCATTCTGTGTCCTCCTGATAATGATAACTTACTAGGAAGACTCACGAGACCGGGCAAAGATTGCACTCTCTCTCGAGAAAGTCCTATTGATTCATCCGGGGCCACATAATACAATCGAGAGGCTTCCCAGGAGGACACTTGAAGAACATGCTAGCCATCATGGCCACGATGTTGACCGTATTTGTCGGAATCGCTCACGCTCAGGAAACTTTCCTGCCTTCGAATATTCTGATGATGGATGAAAATTACGCTCATCACGTGATTCTCGTTGAAAAGGCCACTCATCAGCTTCACATCTTTGAAAACGATAAAACTTATCCCAAGCTCATCAAGACCTATAATATTGCCACCGGAAAATTTAAGGGCGACAAGTCTGTTAACGGTGACCACAAGACTCCCGAGGGGATTTACACGCTCCAGGAGTTTCTTTCTCAGGATGAACTCAAGCGCCGTCACGGTGACTATGCCAAAATTTACGGCGCAGGCGCCTTCCCGATGGATTATCCGAATTTCGTCGACAACAGAGAGAAGAATGGCGGCGGAGGAATCTGGCTTCATTCAACGGATGATGATAACCGGATCGCGAAAGGCCTCGACTCGAAGGGTTGCGTCGTGGTCCAGAATGCTGACCTGAAAGAGATCGGAAAATACATTGAGCTGAAGCACACTCCCATCATTGTGGTTCAGGATATCTTTCATCTGAATAAAAAGACGTGGGAAAGAAACCGCACCGACATTCACGATGCCGTCATGAAGTGGGCGAAGGCCTGGCAGCAGAAAGATTTTGATAATTACATCGCGGGCTACGACCAGGATCGTTTCTGGGATAAGAGCCACGGTGCTTATGCCGGTTACAAAGTGTATAAGAAAGCTGTGTTCGCTAGACCAGATAAACCGATCATCAACTTCGACTTCATCTCCATCATGGCGAATGAAAAATACGCTGTCGTTCACCTTCGCCAGAGTTATAAGTCTTCTATCATCAATGACACCGGGAAAAAGACTCTCTATCTCATGAAGAACAGCAATTATGACTGGAAGATTGTGGGAGAGCTCTTCGATAAGAACGAGGGCCAGAATCTTGCCTTCAGTCCGCAAAACCGTTACTTCAAAGAATAGGCCGGATGAAAGAAGCGATTCAACAGCCCGGCGGAGAAGTTTCGATCGTCATCTACGATGCTCCCCTTCCTCCGAGATACTTCCGGTTTTCTAAAAAATTCATCCGCACACTTTTCGTGACTGTGCCGGTGACGTTTACCATTCTTTCCGGAGCACTTTTCCTTTGGGGACTTGGGACACGGGTAAGCAGAGCTCCCGTGCCTACTATGCCGGAAGTTCTTACAGAGAAAGATTCTGAAGTCCTGTCTCTGAAAAATGAAGTCGAGTCTCTTAAGAAAAGTAACGAAGATCTCACCACGAAATTATCTTCTGCACCTGCGACCGCTGCCGGAGCGGAAGAGCCCTTTCTCCTTTCTATCAAGCGCCCTTACGGGATGCAGAACCTGATCAACGAGAAACGCGTTTCCCTTGATCAGTTTTCTCTCGAGCAGGACAACAATAAAGTCAGCCTCAAGTTCCAGATCATCAGCTCCCGTCCGGAAAATAAAGTCATGGGTCACGTTCTGGTCTTCATGATCTCTGAAAGCGGCATGATGGCGTATCCCAAAGAGTCGAATGCCATGTTCTCCGAAGGGATCAAGTATTCTGAAGGCGAACCTTTTTCAGTCTCACGCCTTCGCCCTACCAATGCTGAATTTCTTCACCGCCTCGTTGGTGAGTCCGTGAAATTTGTCATCTATATTTTCAGTCGTGAAGGTGATCTGCTCCTCGTGAAAGAAACAGAGAGTTACAAAGTAGGGGCCAAAGGATGAGAAGCGACACTGACTTTCGTGACTTCAATTACAATGTCCTTGGCTCACGCTCAAAGATCACCGGTGACATCATACTCTCCGGAGACGCCATTATCACTTCTGAGATTTATGGCAGTGTGGAAGTCACTGATCAGGGAAAGCTCATTCTGGAAAGAGGATCGTTTGTGAAAGGAAAGATCAAGGCGATTGACCTTGAGATTTTCGGAACGGTTGAAGGTGATATTGAATGTGCGGGATTGGTTTCGATACGCTCATCTGCAAAAATCACGGGAACCCTCAAATCCGGACGCCTGGTAGTGTATCCAGGCGCCATCATTGAGACCGACATTTCTACAGAAAATTCTTAGAGAAAATCTTTGTAATCTAAGATTCTTACCGGACGGATCTTCGAGAGAGATTTTTCGAGACTCTTATCCCCGACCACCACGATCGTCTGTTTTTCCCATGGGAAAACTTCCAGGTTCGCGCGGGAAAGATCATTCGCCTTAAGCCTTGCGATGTGATCCGGGAAATCGGCGAGTTCCGTAAGAGGCCTTGCCTGATGATCGTAAAGCATGAGCTGGCCAATGAATGCAGAAGTTTCTTCAAAGCCAAAAGCATAGCCACCGATCATGTGTCCCTGCTGGTGCTTGAATTCTTCCGGTGTCACTCCACCCTGAGAAACTTCATTGAAGACGTCACTGATAATGGAAATCGCTTCGGCAGTTGTTTCTGTCTTTGAGAAAGTTGTAATACCAGCGCGGCCATAGTCTCTCTGCACAGAAACATAAGCACCCGCTGAATACGTGAGACCACGTTTCACTCTGAGTTCCTGGACGAGCTTCGAGGTGAAACTTCCGCCGAGGTACGAAGAAAGAAACTGGAACTGGTCATACTTCCCTTCCACTTCCCTTTTTGTCACGTAACGGCCGATGCGGATCTGGGCCTGGTTGGCACCCGGAACCGGAACGAGGTAGATCGCAGACTGAAGACCTGGTTTTTTGAGTTCAAGCGGCGCCATTTTCTTTCCGGCAACCCAACCGCAACCCGCGATCACGTCCTTCATCGCGAGAACATCTTTTGGTCCCGCAAGATAAAGAACTTTTCGAGCGACACGAAGTTCAGAAAGTCTCTTCTTGAGAATTTCCGAATTCAGCTGGTCGTATCCGGCAAGACTTCCTTCTACCGGACTCACATAAGGAGTTCCTTCGAGGGAAATTTTCCGGAAGACACGATCGGCAAGTGAGCTATGTGAGGTCACAAGATTCTTCAACTGGCTCTTTGAACGGCTGATATAGGAATTCAATTCTCCCGTTGGATACTGGGCATCTTTCCAGATTTCGCAGAATTTCCCCATGACCGGAGCGATGTCGCGTGTGAGACCCTGAACGGTCATCACGGAATATTCGTGAGTGACGGAGTTCTTGAGGTTCACTCCGTAGAAATCAAAAAACTCGGCGAGCTGTCTCTGCGTTTCCTTCGAAGTCCCTGCCGTAAATTGATCGAAGGTTGCCTGCGTGATTCCCGGCGACTGGTCCTTGAGTGCTCCGTCTTCCAGATACAGTGCGGCGGTGAAGCGGGGGAATTTCTCATCTTCCACCCACACAACATCCAGGTCCCCCCAGGTCATGCGTTTCACGCTATCCAGGAAAGTCGAACGGGCATCTACCTGAGAAACGAAAAGAAGAGAAAAAAGGAAAATCATTTTCATAGGTCCTACTTGTGTTTATTCCAGACAGAGACAAAGACACTCTTACTCGATGTGATTTCAGCACAGACATTCTTCACGTCATCCACCGTCACTTTTTCATAGAGCTCAAGCTCCTGCCGGTACTTTTTCCAGTCACCGAAAAGAAGTTCTCTTTCCCCGAGAAACTGAGCGAGACCAGCGTTGCTATCAAGACCTGAGTAAAGGTCTACGAGGTAATTGTTTTTGATTTTCTGAATGCTTCTTTCTGTCACTTCTGTGGCACAGAAATTCTTCATCCGCGCCATGAGGTCTTTTCTGAACTCATCAATCTTCACACCGCGAACGAGTTCGCCGCCGATGAAGAAAAAGCCCGCTTTCTCAAGCTGCTGGTGGGCCGCGTACATCGATGTCGCCATCGGTTTTGCTATGAGAATGTACTGGTTATTGAGTGATGAACTTTTTCCTGATCCGAGGATCGAGGAAAGAACGTCGAGCGCGTAGCCTTTTTCGTGTCCCGCCTTCACCGTCGGATAAGCGAGCATGAAAAGTGGGGCCGGTGATTCGCCTTTTTTTGCCACCACGATGTCGCTGGTGAGTTTCGGCGTGAAGGCTTCATCCTTCAGACTTTCGTGAGCTTCTTTCACTGTTGGTGAAGCAGCAATCGGCCCGAACTTTTCAGTGAGAATCGCTTTCGCCTTCGCTGAATCGACATCACCCACGAGAACGAGAGTCAGGTTATTAGGGGCGTAGAATCTTTTAAAGTACGCCTGAATCTGGTCACGAGAAACAGATTTTAAATCCGGAATATCCCCAATGACGGAAGTCCCATAAGGAGTTCCCTTGAAAACCGTCTGCATGAGTTCCAGGTAAAGCTGTCCGCGGGGAGAATTCTCGTAGCGCATCTTTCTTTCTTCCAGGACGACCTGTCTTTCTTTTTCAAAAGCATCCGGATCAAGGAGAAGGTTTTCCATGCGGTCAGATTCTACGTCGAGAATGGTCGCGAGCTCTGTCGTCGGAAGATTTTCGTAATAAACAGTCTGGTCATTGGTCGTGTAAGCGTTGGTCGATCCACCCGAGCCTTCGATCAGGAAATCGATCTTGTTCTGCCCGTAGCGCTTGGCCCCTTTGAACATCATGTGTTCGAGGAAGTGCGAAGCACCGGTGATGCCCTTCACTTCATTTTTTCCGCCGACCTTATAGAAAAGATAAAGGCTGAAGATCGGCAGCTTGTGATTCGGTACGATGAGAGCAGTCATGCCATTGGCAAGTTTCAGCTCCTCGACTTCAAGCTGGATGCTTTCAGACAAAGTGGATGGGGACTTATTCTTTTTATCAGGGGACGAACATCCCGCAACAAGAATAAAGATAAGGAAAAAAACAAATCTCATAGTAAGATCCTTCGCATGAACAAGATCACCCTTATGGGCACTGGTACGAGTACGGGAGTACCTATTCTAGGTTGCAAGTGCCATGTTTGTCGATCAAGTGATATGAGAAATAAACGCTTGCGCGCTTCAGCTTTGATCGAAACTTCGACAGGTAAAAAAATTCTCATCGATGTTCCACCCGATATAAGGACTCAGCTACTGCGTGAAGAGGTGAACTCGCTTGATGCCGTCATCATCACGCATGATCACGCTGATCACACGCACGGAATGGATGACCTTCGTCCCTTTGGTTTTCAAACCGGAAGCTCGATCCCGGTTTACTCAGCTCCAGATGCTGCCAAAGATCTTCGGCGCAAATTCCGCTACATCTTTGAACGCGAATCCTACTTCAAGGACAAGGCCATTTTAGGAGGCGGTATTCCCCTCCTCGATCTCGAAGAGGTGGATGAAGGGGAGCACATTTTTGCCGGGGAAAATTTCCAGCTTCTTCCGATGCCTCACGGCCATGAAGAAACCTATGCCGTTGTTCATGGAAAATGTGCTTACGTTGTCGATTGCCGGGAGATCCCTGAAAAAGTTTTAACCACTCTGCGTGACGCTCAGCTTGAAATTCTGGTCATTGATTGCCTTCGACTGACCAAACATTCCACACATCTTCATCTGGAATTATCGCTGGAATACATCCGGAAGATTAACCCCCGGCTCGCGGTCCTCACTCATATGGGACACGACCTCGAATATCTGGACCTCCTCCACGAACTTAAGGCGCGAGGTGCCAAAAACGTCATTCCTGGCATTGATGGCGCCTCCTTTCACTATTCTTAAAACCAAAAACGTTGTAGAATCGGTAAACTTTTTCCTCACTATAATTAGTTGTTCACCTAACGGGAGACCCTATGAAAATTGCTGTTCCTAAGGAAATTAAAAACAATGAAAACCGCGTTGGTTTAACACCATCAGGTGCCCGTCAGCTCGTTCAGGACGGTCATGAAGTTTTTGTTCAGAAGAATGCCGGTATGGGTATCGGTATCACTGACGAAGAATACGTAAAGGCCGGAGCAAAAATTCTCCCGACGCTTGAAGACTGTTTCGCCACTGGTGAAATGATCATCAAAGTAAAAGAGCCTCAGCCAAATGAGATCGCTCTCCTGAAACCACACCACATCCTTTACACTTATCTTCACCTCGCTGCTGATAAGCCGCAGACTGAAGGCCTCATGAAGTCGGGAGCAACTTGCATTGCTTACGAAACTATCCAGCTTGAAGACGGTTCACTTCCGCTCCTCGTTCCGATGTCGGAAGTAGCAGGGCGCATGTCTGTTCAGGTTGGGGCGACTTACCTCCAGCTCGACAAGGGCGGTAAAGGGATTCTTCTCGGAGGCGTTCCGGGTGTTCGTCGTGCGAAAGTCACAATCATTGGTTGCGGTATCGCAGGAACAAATGCTGCACAGATGGCGGTTGGTCTCGGTGCGGACGTGACTCTCATCGATCTTTCGACGAAGCGTCTGGCTGAACTCGATCAGCTCTTCGAAAACAAAGTTCACACGATCTTCTCTAACTCTCAGAACATCGAAGATTCAGTTATCCATTCTGATCTCGTGATCGGTGCGGTTCTTGTTCCGGGTGCGAAAGCTCCGAAGCTCGTAACCCGCGACATGATTTCTAAAATGGGCAAAGGCTCTGTCGTTGTGGATATCGCGGTTGACCAGGGTGGATGTATCGAAACCTGTAAGGCGACAACTCACGAAAATCCAACTTTCGTCGTTGATGGCGTTGTTCATTACTGTGTAGCGAACATGCCGGGTGCAGTTGCCCGCACTTCAACATTCGCTCTTACGAACGTCACTCTCAAGTACGCTCGTATGCTCGCTCGTGACGGTGTTGATCGCGCGATCATGAAAGATAAACCACTCCGCCTCGGAGTGAATATCTACAAAGGGAAACTCGTTTATGAGCAGGTTGCTCGTGACCTTGATCTCCCTTACACTCCGCTTGCTCTCGATAAATATCTGTAAGACTCTTCTGAAGGCCCCGAAAGGGGCCTTTTTCATTTCTGACCTCCAATTGGAGGTTGAATTTTTA
This sequence comes from Bacteriovoracaceae bacterium, assembly GCA_947451425.1. GTDB lineage: Bacteria > Bdellovibrionota > Bacteriovoracia > Bacteriovoracales > Bacteriovoracaceae > Peredibacter. The sequence continues at coordinate 14,182 of CANGAC010000021.1, forward strand.
AAACCCGTGCTATCATTTTCGTATGCAGAAGATTCTGATTATCGTGAACCTGGTGGTGGTGCTTTTAGGAGCAGGCCTGGTTTATTATTCTCACTTCATGATTAAACCTGAGGTAACTGATCAGGCAGCCGAAGAGGCCAAGCTCAAATCTGAGGCGATGGATAAGTCCCGCATCGAGCCGGTAGGAATTAAGAAGTTTGTGGTGAATCTGCACTCTTCCGGAACCCGCCTCCGCTATCTCGATCTCGAGATGAGTGTGGTGACGTTTCACAATGATCAGAAAGAACTCGTAAAATCTCACGAGCATGTTTTCAAGGATGTCGTGATTCAGATTGCGTCCCAGCTTGATCCTTCGGATCTTGATAGTGTGACGGGAAAAATTCTTCTCGAGAATAAGATCAAGAAAGCTGTGAATGAAAAGCTCGGCATGCCCGTCGTGAAACAGATCTACTTCTCAGGCTTCGTGATCCAGTAACCCTCTCCTACAGCGAGCGAGGCAGTGACGTAGAATGTGGCGAAAGTAAAAAGTCGAAATAAAAAAGGCTCCCGAAGGAGCCTTTTTGTTACTGGATTTTGTGATTGTCTTCTTGGTCGAGCGGCACGGCGTTCTTCGTGTCGTCCGGAAGTGAATCTGTGTATTTTTTCAGCTCTTCCTTAGGGATCTTGCCTTCAGCTACGAGTCTGTCACGGATACGAACGTCCATCAGCTTTTCTTCAAGTGCGAGTCTTAACTTCATAGATCCTCTCTTTTAAAACGAAACTCTTTGTAACACTCCCTGACGTTCTCTGGCAAGAAATATTGCCACGAGTCAACTATTGCCAGTATTTCGGAGGTTTTTGGTCATCGTCTTTGACGACGTAAAGGTGACCTTTCTTCGGTTTTGCCTTCTGAAAAGTGTAATTCAGAACTTTGTGAAGCATGGGTGTGCGCTGGAAATGAATAATTAACCAGGATAGTCCCATCGCAAGAAGATGCGCCCAGGCGGTGGTGACATTGCTGAAAAGGGCCATGTAGGCCTCAATTCCGGCGAGGATCCAGCAGAAGGTACGAGCTTTCATGGGAAAGATCATCATGAGGGAAAGTTGTCTCTCCGGATAAAGCACAGCATAGGCGATGAGCAGGGCGAAGTTCACACCGGTGAGACCACTCAGGGAGCTTCCGTACATGTGCGTGCCCTGAAAGAATATTACGCTCACGAGAAAATAAAAAATTCCCACGCCAATCACGTTTAAAAGAAGAAAGCGGATATAAACTTTCTGTCCCCAGAGAGTTTCGAGTTCAGACCCGATGAACCACACAAGAAGGGAATTAAACAGAGCACTCATGAGTTGAGTCTCCATCACGGGGTAGGTCACGAACTGGAAAATCATTCCGCGCATGACGTCCGCGCCGGAGAGACCAAGTAGAGTCACGAGATTGAAGTAGCCGACAGCTTTCAGAATGGAGTGAAGAAGAAAGCACGCACCCGTAGCGATGAGAATGACTCTATTAACAGGAGTCAGGCGCGGGGCCTGGAACTGGTACTGGTTCATTTCGCGGGCCTTTGCGAGAGTTCAATCAGAACTCCGCCGGTAGATTTAGGATGCATGAAATTCACGAGGCATCCACCGGCCCCGATTTTCGGAGCGGGATAAATAAAGCGGTAACCAAGAGCGGTGAGTTCTTCAGTTTTTTTCTTCACGTCCGGAACTTTAAAGCAGAGGTGATGAATCCCCTCGCCTTTTTGTTCGATGAATTTATGGATCGTGCTTTCCGTGCTGGTTGGTTCAAGGAGTTCGATGTGAGCGTTCACGTCAACGTGCGCGAAAGCCGTTTTCACTTTCTGATCTTCCACGATTTCGAGTTCAGGAGCAAAAGTGAGACCCAGGTCTTCCCAGATTTTTTTCGATGCATCGATATTTTTCACCGCAATCGCGATGTGATCAAGAATACAGTCTTTCAATTCGGGTAATGACATAGGCATTCATTATGCCAAGGATGGCGATCTAGATCAATTGAAACTCAGGTAGAAAAGTCGGGTGCGGGCACAGCGCCATCGCAGCGATTAGGATCAGCTTCATTGAAGACAGGGATCGGTGGCTGAATCGCAGGGGTACACGCCCCGTTCTTACAATCACCGTATTGATAAACGGTATAACAAGACTGGTTACATCGGGCTTCTCCGGTCACCGGATCATTCGGCTGGGAAACCACGATACATTTTGTCACAGGAGTTTTTGCACACCACTCCTGGGCGATACAGAAAGAGCCCACTGGTTTTGAACAGAGAACAGCTGGATTGAGAGATGTGTTGTGAGGAGCACACTGGCCGGAAGTCGTGCTACAGCAAAGACTTGAACATTCGAGATCGGTTCCACAGGTTGCACCCACAGATTTATTTCCGATAGTGTCGGTGTCTTCAAAGCACTGGGAAACAAGATTCTCATCCCAGCAGCGGTTGTTGAGGCAGCACTCTGAACTTCCGCAGTTGCCGTTACCGGAACATGAACGGAAATTTGTATAGAGAACTTCGTTATCAAGGTCCGTGCGGTAAACCGTCGGACGCACGAGCTGGAGTTTCACGTCAATCGCCTGGGCGATGGTGTACTCTACGCCGTTATCATCTTTCGCAATGATCTCAATGGTAGAAGAAACGTTACATGACCCCACGTGATTAAGTTCCGTGTCCTTACTCTGAGCGCGCGCATTTGCACCATCCATCCAGAGACTCGTTCCGCTTGAACCGAGAGTCGCGACAGATCTTACTCCGTCAACAGTGGCCGAACTCAGGTGACCGACACCAGCGCCGAGTTTGATTTTCGTTGCGAGTGGAAACAGATAAGAGTTGTAATAGATCTTGTCCTGTTGAACGTAGGAGATGTTTCCATCAGTGTCCTGGACGATGTAAACCGGGCCATCAGGAAGCGCGCCCTTCGTGAGATCAAAATTCACGTAAGAGTTTTCCTTAAACAGTCCCTTCTGGCCATCAAGTCGCGGATAGCGGAATTGCCAGTTCGGAGAATCCATCAGGCGGTAAGGACCACGGTAAAAATACTTCGTCGTACTTCCTGGAATCGTCAGAGGATCCCAGATTGTCGCCGCCGGGAAACTCAGGGCCGGGGCACCCGTCGTCGCGTTCACCTGACTGAAGAGAAATGTGCCCGCAGTAAATGACGATGATGTTGGCACCGTATCCGGAAGCGGCTTCAGAAGATTTTTTGCGAAATAATCCTGATAGTAATTGGCACTCACAAAACTCATCGATTGAGAGAGCGTCGGAGTGACCGGAACCTGCGCCGTGGTCACTTGTTTCACGAGACCCTGGTCAGCAACTTTAGCGTACGAATACAGACACTGCTCTTCCGGCTGGTCCGGGTTCGAAGGTTGTCCATCGCAGGCACCAACTCCCACGAATGTCGGATCATCCGCAACCTGGAGTCCACGGCAGTAGAGATTCGTATTGCGGTTATCCTGAGTCGGCGTATCGCCGGCGGTGAAATCGTAATCGTTGTAATCGAAAAGATCATACGGAAGACGGATACTGCGGAATGGTTCAGACTTCAGGTCAAGGACGAGAACACTGATCGGAGTCTGCGGAGTGATCCCCGGCGCCTGAATGACTGTCGCAGGAATTCCATCCGCAGGAAGGGCCGTGCGATTAAGTCCCCAGCGGAACTTCACACGAACGATGCGGTTGGATAATGTTCCGATGTTAATACCACCGACGTAGAGTTTGCCGGCGAAGTTTTTCGGAAGAGTGAGCTTTCTGACATAACTCCCACCGGAAGCGAGTCCCGTTCCGGTCTGGTAATTCGGGTCACTGGAAAGATTGGGTTCGATGAGATGGCGGATTTCCACTTTCGGCGGAAGACTTGTACCGGTACCGAGGTTGGTATCGTTACCGGTCGCATTGCCGGAAGAACCTGAAGAACTTCCCCCAGTCGTAGCGATAGACCCCTCGGAAGCGAGTCCTCTTTTGGAGACCGGAGCTGCAACGGGATTACAGCCGGTGATGACAGTAATCATCACAAGCAGCTGGCATAGAATTTTCTTCCCTAAATTCAGATCATCCATGGTCATAGACCTCAGGGGGTATATCGGCACAAAACCCCGGAACTCTTACTATTATCTTCGGGAACAAAGTCCGGGAATCCTCCGATCGTGATCTCAGGGGTTTAAAACTTTATTCCGACTGATAAGCTTAAGCGTTTGCCAGCCAATTCTGGCATTTTTAGAATGGTTCATGGAAAACATACGCCCGGTCACCGTTCTTGATGCCGCCACTATTTCTTCGATCTACGCTCACTACGTGAAGCACACACCGATCACTTTTGAGATCGATGTTCCGGATGAAACGGAAATAAAAAAGCGCATCACAGACTACACAAAAAAATATCCCTGGATCGTCGCAACGGTTAACGGAAAAGTCGTCGCGTATGCCTACGCGGCCGACTTCAAAGCCAGAGCGGCCTATCGATGGTCAGTGGAATCTTCCATCTATGTGGATAAGGATTTTCACGGAAAAGGACTGGGACAAAAACTTTACACTGAACTTTGTGAACGCTTAAAAGAAATGGGAGTCTTGAACATCATTGGCGGGATCACTCTTCCTAATCCGGCGAGCGAAAAGCTTCACGAGAAAATGGGATTTCAGTTTGTCGCGAGATTTCCGGAAGTGGGATTCAAGATGGGCCAGTGGTATGACGTGGGCTACTGGCAGCTCACTCTTCCGAAGCCAGATGCTCCGGAAGAAGTGAAGCCAGTTTAGATTATTTCAGGGCTTCGTTTAACAGCATCGCAAGACGAACACCAGAGAGATACAGGCGCTCTTCCACGATCGGCATGAACTGGTAGCTGTACTCGTAAGAAAGCTTCGGCATCTGATCAGCCGGAACTTCTTTCTGGCAGTACGCTTTGATCGACAGGGGTGCTGTTGGTTCCGTCACGTTCGCTGGATAAATTTTCCCACGAATTTCTTTTGATTCACGGGCCCAGTCGATGGGTGTTCCGCTTCTTGCTGCAGTCACTTGCTCAACAGTTTTTCCTGCTGCCACGAATTTTGCAATCTCAGTAAACGAAAGGTTTGTGAAATCAATCATCCCTTCATCCCAGAGAGCGTGAAGGTTCATTGCCTTCCCCATGAAAGTCACTTTACAGAAGTTTCCTCCGGCATCGAGACCGTTCCCCACATGAAGAGGCTGGTGAAGGTCTCCGATTAAGTGAACGAGAAACTTGAGCGCAAATTCCTTTTTGTCCGGAGCAGAGTTCGGATCTCTCAGGACTGCAAGCTGGGTATCAATGGCACCCATGAGTTTTCCGGCAGAATTTGTTTCATCATGATCGTGAGCATCGTCGGCCCAGTCAGTGAAGTGCCACGGGTATGTTTCAGAATAACGAGCGGGCTCAGAGCGGATTTCATCCGGCCAGGTTGCGGCGCGGGCCAGAGTGTGGCCTTTGAGGATGTTTCTTGCTTTCAGAAGTGCCGTCGGGGTCATGAACTTCTCAGCAATCTCTCCGACTGCGCGGTGACCGGTTGGTCCCCAGGCAAAAGCGGAAGTTGAAATAAGCAATGCACTCACGAGTAAAGTTTTCATGAGATCTCCTCGAAGGTACCCTTCGTTTTATTTTTCTTGAAATTCGGAACAGTAAAAAGTTTTCCGTGGAAGGTAGCGTAGTAACCGGGCTTCACGATTCTCGCGGCCATCATCGCTTCGATCACGTTCTGGATGGCATCGGAGTCTTCAAATCCCAGAGGTCTCATAGCACCGGTGAAAACAACCGGAACCTTGACCCCGGGATGGTTCTCGAAACAATATTTCGCTGTCAGTTCCATGGTGTCGGTTCCGTGAAGAACGACGATGGGATGAGCAGTGCCCTCTTTAACGATCGCTTCAAGAATCGTCTGGCGATCGTGATCATTCATGAGAAGAGAGTCTTTGGACATGATCTCTTTCACATCAATTCTGGTGTAGGGCATGCGCAGGCGCTGGAGGAGTTTATTTTTGACGATGGTCTCGCGGTTCTCAAGAGCCCCCTCGATTTCGTCGTATATTTTCTCGATCGTCCCGCCGGTCGTCAGAATACTCAGCGGAATTATTTCATTTCCCATTCGGGGCTACCCTTGACGTTAGCGAATCAGTGCCTATCTTTTACGAGATATTCAATACGTTTACCAGACGACAATATGACACCGTTACTTTTTTGGAGGGTTTATGAGCGTTCGTAAGGGCTCGATTTCAGTGAAAACCAATGACATCTTTCCGATCATCAAGAAGTGGCTTTACTCAGAGCACGATATTTTTGTCCGGGAACTCGTTTCTAACGCCTGTGATGCCATCACCAAAAGGTCGACCCTCGCCCGGGCCCAGGGGCATGAAACTCCCGACGGACTGGTAAATATCGCCGTCAATAAAGCCGAAAGACTCATCACGATTACCGACAACGGTCTCGGAATGACCGAGCAGGAAGTGGAAAAATACATCGCCCAGCTCGCCTTCTCAGGTGCCGAAGAGTTCGTCCAGAAGATGAAGGACCTCGGGAACAACGATTCAAAAAATGACATCATCGGAAAATTCGGACTCGGTTTTTATTCGGCCTTCATGGTCGCTGAAAAAGTGGAAGTCGAATCTCTCTCATGGGTTCCAGGATCAGTGCCAACAAAGTGGACCTGTCACGGTGACACCGATTATGAATTCTCAGAATCCACAAAGACTGATGTTGGTACAACCATCAAGCTTTTCATCTCCGCTGATGGCGAAGAATTCCTTGATCAGTGGAAACTGAAAGAGACTCTCTCTCGCTACTGCGATTTCATGCCTTATCCGATCAAGCTCTCAGATGCTGAGAAAACCGATGAAGCGGAACAAATTAACGACACAACTCCGCTCTGGAAAAAAGATCCCACAACTCTGAAAGACGAGGACTACAAGGAATTTTTCCGTAAGATGTTCCCGTATGATGAGGAGCCGCTCTTCTGGCTTCACCTGAACGTCGATCATCCCTTCACTCTCAAGGGTGTACTTTATTTCCCGAAAGTGGATAAGACCAAGCCCCTTACAGAGAACGGAATCAAGCTTTACTCAAAACAGGTATTCGTTTCAAGCAATGTGAAGAATGTCGTTCCGGATTTTCTGGGACTACTGAAAGGAGCCATTGATTCCGTTGATATTCCTCTGAACGTTTCACGCTCGGCCCTTCAGGGTGATCCGAACATCAAAAAGATTTCTAACTACATCATCAAGAAAGTCGCTGAGTCCCTGAAGAAACTCTTCAACACAGACCGCGAGAGATACGAGAAGGCCTGGGATGACATCGGGCTTTTCGTTAAGTACGGATGCATGCAGGATACGAAGTTCGATGAGGCGATGAGAAAGTTCGTTCTCTTTAAGAACACAGACGGGAAGCTCGTGACCCTCGAGGAATATCAGACAGCTATTCCTGAAGCGTTTAAAGAAAAACTCAAAGACACCTACATCACATTTGATAAAGCGACCGGAGACGAGTCTTTAAGAAAACAACTCCAGGCCGAAGGTGTGCAGGTGCTCGAGATTGACAGCTACATCGATCCGCACTTCACCCAACACGCGGAAATGAAAAAGCTAGGCGAAGAATCTTACCGCTTCACCTCTGTCGATACTGAAGTCGAGAATCTCCTCCAGAGTGGAGAAACAACTCAGGATGATATCAAGGTGAAGGACTTTTTCCTCTCGGTCCTCGTCAATGATACGACCAAGGCCACTCTCGATGTGGACGTGAAATCCCTCAAAGGCTCAACATCGTCTGCGTATTTCAAGATCGATGAGCAGATGAAACGCTTCCGTGAGATGACGAAGTCCATGGGGAACTCGGCATTCTCACTTCCGATCAAGAAAACTCTCGTGGTGAATCCGCAGAATCCTCTGGTGAAGAATGCGCTGAAGATCTGGGAGAAAGGTGAGAAGAAAGAACTCGCTGAGAAAATCTGTTACTACGTCCAGGACCTTGCCTCTCTTTCTTCAGAAGGACTTACTCCTGAAGAGAAAGAAAAATTCGTGGGTCGCTCACAGAATCTGGTGCAGGAACTTTCTGGTTACGTGATCTAATTCAAAACAAAGTGGAGCTGGGTCTCAGGACTCACTCCACTTTTTCGTTTATCTTGCCCTCGCACTTCGGATTACACCAAAGACATTCTCTAAACTCCATAAGATGAAGTTTCATCACATCGCCCGTTAGAATATTTCGTTGATTGCCTAAGAGGCGCAGGTGCAGCTGGAGTTACTGGTGATGGCATAGATCGGAGTTTCTTCCTGGAGCTCAGAAAGCTCAATCTTTTCCAGATCCCCGAAAGTGATAAATTCTTTTGTCTTCATAGTGATTCCTGAATCATAGTATAATACTTCTTAGCCCTCATCTTGAAAGGTTTTTGATGGACGTCGATCCACATAATTTCGGACTCTTAACTCGTAAATCTCAAAGCCGGATTGTGAAGTATCGGAATTGCCTTCCGGAGTGCCTCTTTCTTGGGCTGGATTCAAGGCTTCGGCTGTTCCTGAATGGTCTCTTTCCCGAAGGGGAACTACTTCCCGGACTGCGCATCCTGACGCCGTATCAGGATGGGCCTCATCACGGGCCGGTCGAAATTGAGTTCCTTGAAACGACTCCGGTTGATCGCATGCTGACTGTTTCTGAGTCACGCCAGGTCGGGGCCTTCATTGCCTTAAGTAGCTACCTGGGACTATCTGATTGCCACAGGTCAAATCTCGCGGTGGGATTTTCACAGGAGAAATTTATTTTTACTTCCCTGGACTGGGAAACGATTCTTAGTCCCGTGAGGAACGCCTACGACCTCGCCTTCTTTCGCGCCAAAAGAAATTGTTCGTGCGCGGGGAACTTCTGCCTGTCTTACGGGCTCTATGAGATTGCCCCATTCGCTTTAACGGCAGAAGTCCTGAGCGGCTTTACCTCAATGACAGTGGCCCTGAGAAAATCTCACGCAGAGCTGATGAGAATTCTTCAGTCCGAACTTCTTGACCGGAAGTGGATCCGGCGGGCCGTGATCAGAGACACAGTGGATTACATGAGTGCCATGAACGTGGGAAATAAAGATTTTTTCCCGGAAGAAAATGAGCAACTCCTTCGCGGTGACGTTCCCTATTTTTTCCAGATCGGAGGAACTCAGGAAATTTATTACTGGGCGACACCGGATGAATATAAAAGAGCCGACACCGCCTCCTGGAATCTTCCTTCCGACATCAATCACCGGATTGGCAGCACGGAAGAATTCTCTTTTGATGTCGTGAGAAACATTGCCCGATCCTTAGATCTGGGTGAAAAAAACCAGCCCTCACAGAACTCTGAATTCCATGTTCACACTCGCGGGGACATTATCCTGATTGATTCTCCCCGTGGAAAAACATTTGCGAACAGGATTTATTGAGTGAAAGTTTCAGTTGTTATTCCTGCCTTTAATTCTTCAAAGACGATCAGTGAAACGATTGCTTCCCTGAAGAGACAGACAATGGCACCATGGGAAATTATCGTCGTCGATAATGGATCAACGGATGACACTGCATCCATCGCTGAGAAAGCTGGATGCAGAGTGATTTCCTGTGAAAAGAAAGGGGCCGGTCCAGCCAGGAACGCCGGCGCGAAATCTGCGCTCGGTGATTACCTGGCCTTCATCGACAGTGATGTGATCCTCGAAGATCACTGGATAGAAACTGTCCTGCCTCCTGTATATGAAGGTGGCTTTGCCATAGGTCTTAGTCCCGTGATTCCCGTTGGTGAAGAAAGTTTTTTCAACCGCTACCGGAAAAAACTGGGCGATGTCAGGTACGAAGGTGCTTATCTCTCACTCAGGAGTCCGGGGAATGTCATTCACCCCATCGTGAACACTGCTGCCTGCATCTACCGGAAAGATCTCTTCCAGACCCTTGGTGGATTTGATGAGAGGCTTTATCGGCTTGAAGATACAGAGATGTCCGAACGGACTTTCGCCTTTGGCGGATTTATCTTTGCCACCAACATGGCCCGGGCACACGTTCAGAACGATAAAGGCATTCTCAGTTACCTTCGCCGCTCATTTATATTGGGAAGGGCGAAGGTACAGCTTTATTCTCTTAATCAGAGAAATCCCTATCTCTTATTCTGGAGGGACAGGATGAATGAGATTGACCGGGTATTTTCCGCGGGAGAGATATTCTTTTTTTACCTCAACCAGCTGCTTACTTTTGCCGGCATGCTCACGCAAAGTCTCCTGGGGACGCCCCTACCGAATAAGCGGTATCATCCGGCGCTCAAGCAAATCAATCGAGATGCGTTTTGTCTGACTCTGGAAAAGAAACGTTACATTTTAGGCGATGGGATTTCCATGATCCGCATTGATGACGAATTTAATTTCGTCCGTTTTGGCAATGCTTCCTATAGAAAGTCGGTGTCGAAAAAGGAATTCATGGAGAAGGAAGAGGAATTGAGGGACAGCGGGCTTCTGGCCTAACCATAATTTCAGGTTATAATACACTTATGGAAGATTTTCACACGACATATGCACTCTGCGAAGACGTCTACAAAGTATTCGACGTAAAGACTGAAACGGTGAAGGTCATCAAGCTTGAAGATGATAACTATTTTTTTCAGGCCAAATTCGTAGCGGGAGAAATCCTGAATGCCATTGACGGAAAGACTCCTTACTCTGAGCTGGTAGAGAAAATCGCTTCTGCTTACGATCCCCAACATCACGAAACGATCCGAGCTGAGAGTAAAAAACTTCTTGAGAAACTTCTCACGCAGAAACTTATCAAGCCTGTTTAATCTTCCCGCGCCGGAAGAATCGTCATCGCATTCCCACCAGCAAGTTTCATGATCTCTTCTTCCGACATCCGGAGCGCAAGTGAGAGGAATTTTCCGCCACTCTTTAAGAGATATTTCTTTTCTTCAAGCTCACGCACGATTTTCTCAACGATATTCTTCGGAAGACCGGAAGTCTCTCCTATTTGATCCAGAGTCTTTGGCTTGTGACATTCGCGGTAAACTTTTTCAGCATCCGTAGAAAGAATGATCTTTTCTGCCTTGCCACTCCGGCAATCCGTGATGGTCGATCCGTTAACAATAAGAAAGTGTCGGATCCAATAATCAGGAGTGATCGTTTTGTACCAGACGGCGATGTCAGACCAGTCTTTCTGGGCCTTCTCCGTTGGTTGCATACGGGGAGGAACTTCCAGCGAAAAATACACACTGTAATCGTCGCGTCCGCGCGGCATGGCACTCGCCGAACCGGACTTCACGTGGGAATTCTGCTGCTCTTCAGGAGAGAGACTCCGGTACAAGGGAGAATCTATCTCCAGAAGATATCTTCCGATATCAATCCGGGGCATGTGAAGCATGCTTTCGAGTGTTCTTCTCGTGTTCGCCACTTCA
>CANGAC010000022.1 GCA_947451425.1 Bacteriovoracaceae bacterium
GTGCGCTTCCTGGAATTCACCTTTATAGGTGTTCACCACGGCAGCGTTGTAGAAATACTCACCATTTAATGATGGGAGTGAAGCTACTGTTGTATCGAGGAGATCGCTTGAAAGCTGGATGTACTTGTGAGCTTCTCTTTCGTTCAGCGACTCAGAGTAAATACGGATAAGAAATCCGTAGATCTTGAAAACTGCGAAAGCATCCTGAGGAAGTTCCGTGCGCGAGAGGGCAGCTAAAAAATGCTCTTCAGCTTTTTCGAAATCAGCTTTGTCGTAATAAATCTTAGCGAGGCGATAATGACCTTGTCCTTCTATCCGGCTCGACTCCTTTGGGAGATGAGCAAGAAAGCGGTCATCTTTAGCGAGATCAACCACAGCACGACTCATCGTTGTTTCAATCGATGGTGTTTGGGTTTCCATGAGGTCCTCCTGGGCGCGTAAGAACAGATGATCTTACAGTTCTGAGATTGGTACTTAAACCGCATTCCTTACTAAAAGGCAAGGTCTGTGCAAAAATGGCATCTAAAAAGCTATTTTTTTTAATAATTCTCTGCTCTTAAAGTATGTAAGAAGATTTTTTATGGAGGCAATTTGACCCTGCCCGCGATTGAGTTCTGTCGGCCTGTAAGAATGCTCTTTCTTACAGTCAAATGAGAGTCACCTTAAGGAAACCTAACTCATTGATAAAACGGGACTTTCTTGATAAGGTTTCTGGCACCTAAATAACTTTCACGAAGGTCCTCAGATGGCGAAATACGATCTCGATACTCTCCGGCATTCGACTGCGCACTTAATGGCCCAGGCGATCATGGAACTTTTCCCGAACGACAACGTTCAGCTGGGAATTGGTCCGGTGATAGAGAATGGTTTCTATTACGACATCGAGATGGATACGAAACTGACGGATGAGCACCTGAAAAAAATCGAAGAGCGCATGAAAGAGCTCACGAAAACAAACATGCCAGTTGTACGGCATGAAGTTTCTCGCGAAGAAGCGCTCCGGATCTTCTCGGAAAAAGGTCAGACTCTGAAATGCGAACTGATTAAAGACATTCCGGATGGTGAAGTCATCTCTTACTACACCCAGGGTGATCACTTCTTTGATCTTTGTACCGGCCCGCACGTTGAAAAAACCAATGACCTTACTCCATGGTTCAAGCTTCTTCATACGGCCGGTGCTTACTGGCGCGGAGATCAGACGCGTCCGATGCTTCAGCGGATTTATGCTGCCTGCTTCAGCTCGAAAGAAGAGTTGCGTGAATATCTGACGATGATTGAGGAAGCAAAGAAACGCGATCACAGAAAACTTGGGAAAGAGCTCGAACTCTTTATCTTTGATCCAGTCGCTCCGGCGTCACCGTTTTTCATGCCGAAGGGAGCACTCGTCTATAATGGTCTCGTGGATTTCATGAGACGAATTTATAAAAAGTTTGATTATCAGGAAGTGATTACACCACAAGTCCTCGACGTGGACCTTTGGCACACTTCCGGCCACTACGAAAAATATCATGAGAACATGTACTTCACGCAGATTGATGAAAGAGAGTTCGCGCTGAAGCCGATGAACTGTCCCTGTCACATGCTCATGTTCCAGCATCACCGCTACTCCTACCGCGATCTTCCCCTCCGTTTTGCCGATTTTGGAAGACTTCACCGTTACGAGAAATCAGGCGTGGTGGCGGGGCTCACTCGTGTGAGAACTTTCTGTCAGGATGATGCGCATATCTTCATTCAATTCGAAGGCATTCAGGAAGAAATCGCGACTCTTATGAAGATGTTCTTCATTGGGTACGAACATTTCGGGTTTAAGAAGATTAAAATTGGTTTCTCAACCCGCCCTGAAAAACGTGTCGGTAGTGATGAAACTTGGGACAAGGCAGAGGCCGCTCTGAAGGCCGCTCTCGATGCTTCCGGGAAAGAATATTTTATTAATGAAGGCGATGGCGCTTTCTATGGACCGAAAATTGATATTCAGGTGGCCGATGCTCTGGGACGTTATTTCCAGCTGGGTACTATCCAGCTCGATTTCCAGCTTCCGGAAAGATTTGATCTCAAGTTCACTAACCAGGCCGGTGAAATGGAAAGACCGGTAGTCATTCATCGTGCTCTTCTGGGCTCCCTTGAGAGATTCATTGGTGTCTACTTAGAGCACGTTGCTGGTGCATTCCCTTTCTGGCTCTCGCCAGAACAGGCAGTGATTATCCCGATTAAAAATGAACTCCATCTTGAGGCTGCTCAGAAGCTTAAGCGTGAACTCGTGAGTAAGGGTTTCCGTGCACGCGTGGACGACCGGAATGAATCGATGGGCCTCAAAACCCGTCAGGCCCAGACCGGAAAAATTCCCTACATGCTCGTGATTGGTGATCAGGAGATGGCGAATGGTACCGTCAGTGTTCGTAAATATGGTGAAATGAAATCAGAGACACTTGCTCATGCTGACCTTCTGAAAAATTTTGCTGAACTCAATGAGGAAATGTTACCGAAGGAACTTCGTGACTAAAAAGAACGTTCTTCTCCTTTGCGGCGGTGGCGGATCAGAACACGAAGTCTCTCTTGTTTCTGTAAAACACATCCAGAACTGTATCTCTAAAATCGATTTTGTGAATGTCACAAAGATCGAAATCAACAAGAGTGGTGACTGGGTCGACGATAGTGGGAAGAAGTATATGCTCGATACGAAGAAGTTTCTTCGGTCGATGGACCACAGTGATGCCGGGATGAAAATAGATGTGGCGATTCCCTGCATCCATGGTTACCCAGGCGAAACGGGTGAACTTCCCGCTTATTTTGAAATGATTGGTCTGCCGTATCTTGGATGTAATTCTGAGACGAGTAAGATGTGCTTCAATAAAATTACCACCAAGCTCTGGGCAACCGCCTTGGGTGTTCCGAACACTCCCTATATTTTTCTCGCGGCTGACACCATGGAATCAGCTGAACGCGTGAAAGGTTTTCAGGCCCTTTACGGAGACATCGTCGTGAAGGCTTCTAACCAGGGATCGTCGGTAGGCTGCTTTTTAGTCGAGAAGGGAAAAGATCCGGTCGCTACTGTAAAAGAAGCTTTCAAGTTTTCACCCTTTGTTCTGGTAGAGAAAAGAATGAAGCCGCGGGAAATTGAAGTCTCCGTTTATGAGTATGATGGAAAACTCCAGATCTCTTACCCAGGTGAGATCATCTGCCCGGGCGCGTTCTATTCCTATGAAGAGAAATATTCCAAAGGCAGCCAGACAACGACCACGACCAGAGCTGAGGATCTGACCCCGGAGCAGGTTCGTCTTATTACTGACTACTCTTCTAAGCTTTACCATGGACTCAAGCTTCGCCATCTTTCGCGGGTGGATTACTTCCTCGACGAAGGCACAATTTATCTCAATGAGATTAATACATTCCCCGGGCTCACTCCTATCTCCATGTTTCCTAAGATGATGGAGGCCAATGGGCACTCCTTTAAAGATTTTCTTTCCCAGCTCATCAGGAACTTAGAGTAAAATAAGGGGATGCTGGGACAGGCGAACATCCATTCCTTTGTTGATCACCATAAGCTTTCACTGAAACTTAAGCCTATTCTTGTGGGTGAACTTCACCTCGCGAAAAAACTCAACAAGCCGGCCTATATTTTCCGCGGCGGACTTTTCATTCCGATCATTCATGAAGGCTCGGTTCCGACGAGAGATATCATCAATACTTTGATCCGAAATTCCTTTCATGAAGTTTTCGTTTTTGATGAAGATCTTTCTGAGATTAAAAAGAATCTCGAGAGTGCGCTGATTAAAATCACAAGATCATTGTCTGTCGGAGATCCCGTCGATAATGGAACCAAAGACCTGAAGCTTCTTTCGCTCAACCTCGGTGGGCTCTATCGAAATCCCCATAACGATGATCTTCTCATGCTTCAGTTCCAGAGTTCGCAGAACCTATCAAAGTTCCTGATGGAGAACAGAAAGCTTCAACCGCATTTTTATGAATCCCTTCAGAAAGAAAATTTCCACTTCACTCTCGCTCAGCCGATGCTTTCTTCCCTCATGCTTCTATCCTTCCTTCAGTCGATCCATCTCTTCCACGATAAGGAAGTCGAGAATCTTTTCCTCGCTAGTTACCTGAAGGACATCGGGATCTCGATGATCCCGGACAGTAAATACGACCAGAAGACTCTGAGTGACCGGGACAAGGAAATGTTCGCGAGCCATGCAGACTATTCTTTTGATCTTCTGGAAGGGCGTGTGCCCCTATCGAAAAATTACCTGACTATTGTGAAGAACCATCACTTTCTCAATTCCCGTATCAAGGATCTCGCTCTAAAGCGCAGAACTCCCAAGGAAGCAGACACCATTGTTGGTCTTGAAAGCACGCTGGTCGCCGTATTTGATATCATCGTGGCCATGACATCCATCCGCCCCTTCAGGAAAGAGCGCTCCCTGTATCAGACGCTGGAAGTGGTGAAGATGATCATGGCTGACGACTACCCTCAGGAATTTAAAGCTCTGGTTGTTTTCCTCAAGCAATTTTACCGTAACTAAGACTTTTCAAAGCGTTCACTTTTTTTCCATAATCAAAGCATAAGAAGTTTCATGGCTGAAACTGACCAGACTATTCTAAGGAGGGAATAATGGCGCAGGAACAGAGTCCACTCACCGGTATTATCGAAGAAGATAAGGTGGTGATTGATTTTGGCGAATTTGAGGGCAAATCAGTTCTCGAAATCGCAGATACCAGACCCGAGTTTTACCAGTTCCTGATTGACCAGAAAGAGACAGGTAACTTCTCCATCAGAAGAACCAAAGACAAGATCTATCGTCTCTACATTCACCAAACGCATTTGAACTAAAAAGAAAGGCCCTCGCAAGAGGGCCTTTCTTTTTATATCCGTTTTTCAGCCTTTAACTTCTCGAGATGTTTTTCAATGTTCAGCCGGGCATAAGGCCAGAGATTCTTATCAACACCTTTATAAATTTCTTCCAGCATCTGTTCCACTGACATTCCTTCATTGAACATCGTGAGAACCTGGTTCTCGCGAACACGCCGGTGATCAAGAGTTGTCTGAAGATGGTTCACTCCACCCAGACCTATTCCATGGGATGGAAAAATCACCCGCGGATTAAGAGTAATGACCTTCTCAAGAGTCGCAAAATATTTCCTCATGTCGCCTTCATCGCCACCGATGACAACAGTACCAACTCCCTGGAAGAGATCTCCGGCAATGAACCAGGACATGTCTTCACTCGCGAGGGCGATCTGACCTTCATCATGGCCCGGAATTTCATACACAAGGACATCATGGCCCAGCCAGTTCGTCACGACATCGCCTTCTTTGACGATGATCGTTTTGACCTTGTTGAAATAACCTGGAATCTTTTTTGAAAGGCGCTCAAATGTATCCTGCGAAAGAAGAATCGGCACATCACTCTCCAGAGCAAGGCGGGTCGAGCGCTCATGATGGTCAGGATGATGATGGGTCAGAAGTATCTTATCAAAATGAAACCGGGAGAGAGTGTTCCGGAATTTCTCATACTCTTCATCGCTCATGGGGGAAGGGTCGAGAAGAATTCCTCCGATAAGAAAGGCATTCGTTCTGGTTGCCGGAGGCAGAGTATGGGATTGCGGCATGATCTGAACAATTCCCTTCACGTTTTCAATGAAAGGAACACAGCGGGAACTATCGTAATCGAAATTGAGATCCGGAATGGATCTGAGATCAGGATTATTTCCTAAGGCCTGAATGACTTTAATGACCGGAGGAACGGCCAGAATTTTCCCTTCTTCATAGCACTTTGTGAGTTCACGGCAAGTTAGCCAATGGGACTGCATCGCCTCGTTGGTATCTACTATGAAGGGAACTTTTGTATTGAAATGAAAACGGAAAAAATAAGTGGCAAAACGATAGGGGTTAAAATCCGGTGTAATCGCAAGACCCAGAAAATCTACGCGATCAATCCTTCCCGATTTAATTTCCTCACGAAGATCAATCCCGAGTTCTTCCATCCCTTCTCTCACCGCCGCGCCAAAGAGATTTTTCTGAAGGCCCTGAGTTTTTGGATGGTCGATGTAAAAATCTTCGTCGGCTTTTTCCACTTTGCCACCGGGAGGTGCCCAGTAACCAGGAAAGGCCTTGAGGTAATTCTGTCTCTGAATCGCGAAGATCTCATCTCCGCAGGTGATGACGATGGAAACAGCGTCGATGATCTTCGTCATACTTTGTATTTCAAGGCAGCGGCGTAACGGACGTCCCGGTATCCTTTGACGGATTCGAGTTCGCGCAGGCGCGTACCTGAAACTCCCTGAATGAGCTGGGATCTGATGGATGAAGCGATTTCTTTTTCTTTCTTATGCCAATCTGGCATGAGGAGACGAAGGATTCTCAGGTGCCTCATGATTTTCAGCATCCATGGTCGTGGAGAGAAATCGAATTCGATTTTCCTGCCCCCGATATCAAAGGCCGGACGATTGATGTGGATAACCTTATAACCCGTTCCAAGTCCTGCGTAACTCTCTTGATCACGACGAACTTTCATGGGGGAAATCATAAGATGAGAAACGAAGACTTCATCCTTAATAAAATAAGTGCGCACCAACGTTCTGAGGGCGATACCGATATCGTCAGAGTATTTTTTCTTGAGAATCAAGGCATCCTCAAGGAATGCGGGAAAACTTAGTCCCTGGTCAAAAACCAGAAGATCATGCACGTAACGGGCGAGGTCTTCCTTTGCGACGGTAGGGAAATGAAAGGCCAGAACTTCAGTATGAGCATTCCATAGTCTGATGAGTTTATCTTTTCTCTGCCACGGATACGCGGCAAGACCGACACTCGCCGCCAGCATTGAGGACGAAGATTTCTTCGTCACTTCTGTATTTCCACTAACCGCCCACTCTCTTCCGAGGGCAAAAGCGTCTTTGTTTAATTTTATTTCCGCGCGGGGAACTGATGCTTCGATGGCACGCTCCATGTCTTCAAGGGTAAACGGAAGACGTCCGAGCTGATAAGCAATCCCGAGAATCATAGAAGAAGCATAAACCGGACGCCCAAAACGCTCGAAGGAAATTCTTTTGAGAGGTGCTAGGATTAAACGATCGCCCAGCTTCATTTTGAGTTCGGACTGCATTTTCTCCGGAGTCATAAGCGCATGATCAATCCCACGATCAAGAAGGACAGAAAGTGGAACCTGGTAATCATCATCCACAATGAGAAGACCATCTTTTGAGAGATACTCAATCGCACGCGCACCCTCAAGAAGATCGGGTGAAAGAACCAGGTCAGCAGTCCCCATAGGAACGATCGGACCATGGGATTTTTTCTTGCTGTAAATGGATAGATGAGAACTTACTGATCCGTTTCTCTGGGCAAGTCCCTTCTGGTCGACAAACTTAAATCCAAGATCAGTCCTGCCGTCCATAGACTCAGAGGCTTCAGCGAGAACGCGGGAAATAGTTGTCACCCCGGAGCCACCTACACCAATAACCACTGTGCGGAAATCGGCACCACTAGAAACAGCATTAAGATCTTTTTTCATGACCGGCGCAGGAAGGGAATTCTGCTTCAATTCCTCAACCAGCGGCTTGTATTTTGTCGGATGATAATCAAAGACCTGAACGAGCTCAAAACTTGGGCAAGCTTTAATTTTGGTACAGTAAGAATCGGAAACGCAAATTTGAGGATCGATGAGAACTTTAGTTCCATAAGCGTCGGAAGCCTGGGATAGACCCGGACAACCAGTCATCTCAACACAAGCACGGCAATCTTCGCAGGCATCGGTATTGATCTGATAAAACTCACGAACTTTTTCTGTTTCACCGGTTGAGAAAAGTTTTCTGTCCTCTCTCTTCTTTCGTCCATGAAAAGTCAGCCCGCACTCTTTGTCAGAGACGATGATTTTCACTCCAGGCTTCTGGACATACTCAAGAAGAAGATTTTTATAGAAATAGCGGTCTGAGGGATTAATTTCAATGGCTTCATCCACCTGAAGTGACTTTGCCACTTCCAGCATACTCTGACGGGGTCTCTTCTCCCCTTCCACCGATTCGCCGCTCACGGGAGTAACCTGATGGCCCGTCATCGCAGTATTGTCGTTATCAAGAAGAATGTAAGTGATGTTGTGACCCATCTGAACGGAATTTGAAATGGAGGTCATTCCGGAATGGAAGAAAGTGGAATCTCCCATGAGGACAACGGAGGGATTCGTAGTGAAGAGATCAGTCCCTGCACCCAATGATCCACCCTGACCCATAGCTGAGAGATCGTGCATCTCCTTAAAGGGTTCAAGAAATGAAAGCGAGTAGCATCCTACATCACCGTGAGAAATAAGATTGATATTCTTATCTGAGAGACTCGCGCGGACATCTTTCATGATCGAAAGAGTTTCCCGGTGAGGGCACCCCGGACAAAATGTCGGGAGTCGTCTTGGAACAAGAAGATCAAGTTTCGTTGTTTCATGCGCAGGTGAAAGACAAATCACCTCATCCTGAAGAGACAAAAAGAGATTCAGTCTCTGATAAATAATCTCGTAGGAGAGACCACCGTAAGCGGGGAATCCCTCAACAAAGGAATCACCCTTTTTAAATTCCTTACCTACGATTTCTACGGACAACCCATGCTTCATGACCAGGGCACGGAGTTCATTTTCAAGGAAGCTGCGTTTCTCTTCTACCACCACAACTTGCTTACGCTGTTTTAAGAAGGGAAGAATTTGAGCTTCGTTAAAAGGATATGAAGTTGCAGCTTTATAAAGGGCGAACGTAGAAATTAATTCCGATTCTTCGAGGACCTGCTTCAGCGTTTCAAAAACGCCGCCGGAAGAAATAAGTCCAGTGTCGGCATTCGCATTTCCGAAGATCTCATCAAGATTAAGAGAGTTCAAAACTTTCTGAACGCGCGGGAAACGGTTCAGGATCATTTCTTTGTCGGCAAGTAGTGAGTTCGGTGGAACCATCACGTGAGAAGAAAGATTAAATTCCTGCGGATTAAGAGTGACCTTTTCATGGACAACAGCTTTTTCTGCAGAAACCTCAACCCGTCCCCCGCCTTCGGCCATGAATGTTGTGAGGATGAGTCCGGTGTAGACTGAACTTTCTTGAGAAAGAAAAAGTGCTTTCGCCATCCAGTCTTTCAATTCCTGCGGAGTTGATGGCTCTAGAAAGGGAATATGAAGATGCTTGAATAAATAGCGTGAGTCAGCCGGTGTCGAAGTGGAAATTGACCAGGGATCATCCCCGACAACGACAACCACACCGGATTTGTCTTTTCCCGGGTTCGCAAAATTACCAACAGAGAGCGCATCAGAAGCAACGTGAAGTCCCATGGATTTCATGGCGACGAGCGTGTTCTGCCCGGCCATTTTCGCTCCACTCGCCATAGCTGCTGCATTAGCTTCAGAGTTAGCGATAACAACGCGAATTCCTTTTTTGTGGAACTCATCTTTACGCTCGTAAAGGATATTAAAAAAATCTGCCAGAGGAGAACCGGGGTAACCGGTATAGAGATGAAACCCCGCTTCCAGGGCTCCCTGAATCAGTAACTCATTGCCATTAAGAATCTTATAGCTCATTGTGTAACCACGAGTGAAATAATACAGTTTATACTCGGCTCTGTCAGGGCATTTATCATAGGAAAGTATGCATGGAAGATAATATAATTATATCACAATCCGTCGCCATCCTGGTGGACGGAAATAACATCGAACGTTCGATGGAATCTGAATTTAACAGCTCCAACATCATGATCAATTTTGATGTCCTCATTCCAAAACTTCTTGGGGGTCGGGGACTTAACAGATTGATCTACTTCCGGGAAGGAAAGAATATTTCTTCGAAGCTCGCGGAAAGACTTCACAGTAAGTATTTCGGGATGGTGAGACCTTGTCATAAATCCGCCGATATTCCTCTTAGCATCAGTGCCACTCAGATCGCCAGTAAAGTGGACGCAATCATTATTCTTTCCGGAGATTCTGACTATGTGGAACTCGTACGACACTTAAAATCCGAAGGAGTTCGGGTTGAAATTTGTGCTGTCGCCTCAACAACAGCAGAAGTTCTGAGAGAGGAAGCTGACTACTTTATGCCGATTGAGAAGGAAGATTGCTTCACCCTGTCTCACTCTCAAGGCCAGCATAAGAAGAAGCAAAACCGCAGTTCAAGGAACTAAGATGTCTCAAAATCCCGCCGGTCTTAAAAATATTGATCACCTTGAATTCACCGTGGATTCCTTTCAGTCTCCTACCGTGAAGCTCTTCAGCACCATGGGATTCGGCCGAACGGCTGAATCAGAGGACGCGCGACTGTACACTCAGGGTCAGGTGAGATTTCTTGTCAAGGCCTCAAAAGATGAGAATGAACTTTCAAAAAAATATCTGAAAAACCACGGCGAAGGTGTGAGTAAAATTTCCTTCCG
This sequence comes from Bacteriovoracaceae bacterium, assembly GCA_947451425.1. Taxonomy (GTDB): domain Bacteria; phylum Bdellovibrionota; class Bacteriovoracia; order Bacteriovoracales; family Bacteriovoracaceae; genus Peredibacter. Next base: position 10,379 of record CANGAC010000022.1, read on the forward strand.
CGTGGATAGTGTCGAGAAAGCTCTCGATGTGACATTGAAGAATGGCGCAAAACTCATATCAGACCTCAAAGTGGTAGATGGTCCCGCGGGACTGACTAAAACAGCGTCTATCCAGGGATTCGGCGATGTCGTGAATGAGTTTGTGGAAAGACCGGACTCGGAATTCCGTCCGGGTTTCAAAAAGCTCGAAACTGACAGTGATGCCAGCCCGCTTAAAATGAAAGTCTCCCGCATTGATCACCTCACGAACAATGTGCCGAAGGGGCAGATGGAACATTGGGTGGAATTTTACAAACGCACTTATGGGTTTGTGGAAACCCGCTACTTTGACATCAAGGGCTCCCGCACTGGACTCAATTCCAAAGTGGTACAGCTCGCCGATAACTCCATCATCATTCCGATTAATGAGCCGGAAATTGAGAATGGAAAATCCCAGATCCAGGAATTCCTTGATCTCCACAAGGGACCTGGTGTTCAGCATATCGCTCTCATGACTCCGGATATTATCTCAACTGTTGGTGAACTTCGTGAGCGCTCGGTGAAATTCCTGAATGTCCCGGATACCTACTACGAAGATATTCCGAAACGTCCCTTCAAAGTGACGGAAGATCTTGAGACCATGAAGAAGCTGAACCTTCTCGCTGATGGTGACAAGGAAGGTTATCTCCTCCAGATTTTCTCAGAGACTTACATAGGCCCGTTGTTTTTTGAATACATCCAGAGAAAAAATCACTGGGGATTCGGAAACGGGAACTTCCAGGCGCTGTTTGATGCTATTGAAAGAGATCAGATGAAGCGCGGGTATCTGAAGTAATTATTTCAGGAAAACTTCATAGGATAATTTGATCACGGTGATGAGAACAATCGTTCTTAATAGACCGCGGACAAACTTATTCCCTTTGATCAAAGCAAGTTTCACTCCGAGATAAGCTCCTGCCACATTGAAGATCATCATCGGAAAAGCGAGATGAAGAAGAAAAGTTCCTTTCATCACAAAGAGTAAAATCGCCGCCACGTTCGTCGTGACATTGATCATCTTGGCATACGCTGATCCCTGAACGAATGTCATACCCATCAGACCCACAAAACCAATAATCAAAAGACTCCCGGTTCCGGGCCCGAAGAATCCATCATAAAATCCGATCACTCCACCCAGAACCAGTGGTTTCCAGATAGGGATTTTCACATCCGGATCATGATCACTCATTCCAAAACCGGGACTGCGAAGTGTGAGAAGAAATACACCGAAGAGAAGAACGGTAAAAAGAGGCTTCAGAAAATCATTACTCACAACAGAAACAACCCAGGCCCCAAAAAAACTCGAGATGAAGGCGGTCACCATCGCGGGAAATAAAAGGGTGCGGATGTAGGGAATGGTTTTGGAATATCGCCAGGCCGAAAAAGATGTCCCAGTGACTGATACCAATTTGTTAGTTCCCAATAAAGTCACCAGCGGGGTACCAGGAAGAACCAGGAGAAATGCGGGAAGCTGGATGAGTCCCCCACCCCCCACGATAGAATCTACAAACCCGGCCCCGAAAGAGGCCAAACAAAGAATAATTAGTTGCTGCGTAACCATAAGAGATTTCACGTTAATTCTTCACTGCATAATAGTCCAGCGATATGTATTGTTAAGAACAGGTTAAGGTCAAAAATCTCCCTCGAAACATCCATGAGAAAATTTTAAGATACGACCAATTTAACAAAGGATTCCTCAATGAAAATCATGATTCTCATGGCACTCGTTCTTGTTGGTTGTTCCAAGCGCGATCAGGTATTGATCCAGAACAAAGGCTCGGATACTTTCGTTAACCTCGCTCAGTCATGGGCCGAAGAATATAAAGTCATCAAACCAAACGTCGGTATCGCCGTTTCTGGTGGCGGATCCGGAACCGGTATCGCTGCTCTCATCAACGGAACAGTTGATATCGCAAACTCATCACGGCCAATGAAAGAAGAAGAAAAAGCCCAGGCGCTTAAGAATTCTGGAAAACCAGTTCAAGAGTATGTTGTGGGTCTCGATGCTCTCGCTATTTTCGTTCACCCGGCAAATCCACTTTCAGATCTTTCGATCGAAGAAGTGGCCTGTATCTACAGCCAGGATGGAACCTGTAATCTCTGGAGCGATGTTCGCCCGGGAACAAATGTTCCAGGTTGCGAAGGAAATAAAATCATCCGCGTTTCACGCCAGTCAAACTCAGGAACTTATCAGTATTTCCGTGAAGCAGTTGTTGGTGAGAAAAAAGACTTTAAACAAGGTTCCATGGATCTCAACGGTTCACGCGAGGCTGTTGACCTCGTTGAAAAAACACCGTGTGCGATCGGTTACTCCGGAATGGGCTACCTGAATCCGAATGTGAAGGCCCTTTGCCTTTCCAAGACGAAAGGAACACCATGTGTTTCTCCTAGTTTGGAAACTGCTACAGACAAGAGCTATCCGATTTCGAGAGAACTTTACATGTATACTTCTGGAACTCCTTCGGAAGATGTAAAAGCCTACGTTGAATGGACACAAACTGATAAGGCCCGGGAAATCACCGTTAAGTCGGGGTACGTTCCGGTTCCTAAAAAGTAGTTATGGAAATGAAGGCCACTGAAACAGCGCCACTCGCTATGGAGTGGCGTCAGAAAAAAAGCACAAAGCCCAAGTCTGAAAGATTCTTCGAGGGTCTTATCAAGGCGGGCGGTTATAGCTCTATTGTTCTCATTGGCGCGATTCTCTTCTTCATCCTGAAAGAATCATTTCCGTTTCTTGTGGGTGCCTTCGATTTTAAAAACTTCTTTTTCTCCACGAACTGGAATCCGGCTTCCGTGAATAACGTCAGCTATGGGATCCTCGCACTCATCGTGGGAACACTATGTGTGACCTGTCTTTCGATGCTCATTGCGGTTCCTCTGGGACTAGCGACAGCATTTTATATTTCTGAGTTCTGTTCTCCCCGTCTTCGGGAAACTTATAAAATCTTAATTGAGTTCCTGGCCGCCATTCCTTCAGTTGTCTGGGGATTTGTGGCCATCATGATGATCAATCCGATGATCATCAAGACATTCAATGTTCCGATTGGACTCAATATCCTGAACGCTTCGATCATCCTTGCCCTTATGTCACTTCCGCTGATTGTTTCTGTTGGTGAAGATGCATTGAGGGCGGTCCCTGATACGTATCGGGAAGCTGCAGAGGCGCTTGGTGCAACGAGATGGGAAGTCGCCACAAGAGTTCTTCTCCCGGCCGCTAAAAACGGACTCCTCGCTGCCGCACTCCTCGGAGTTGGCCGCGCCCTCGGAGAAACCATGGCCGTCCTTATGGCCACAGGTCACTCGATTCAGATACCGAAATCCTTCTTTGATCCGGCCAGAACTCTTACGGCCACGATTGCGGCTGAGCTTGGTGAATCACCTAAAGGTGGGGAACACTATCAGGCGCTCTTTGCCATCGGTCTGGTTCTCTTCATCATTTCCCTCATCGTCAACGTGACAGCGGATCATCTGATCCGGGGAAGGAAGAAGTAATATGTTCAAACCGAGCATTCACCTCCTTAATAAAGAGATTCGGGAAAATAACTTCAAGGGTGCCCTGAGCATCATGACGTTTTTCCTGTTTCTTCCTGCCCTGATCATTATGTTCTGGCTCTTTATTAAGGGACTTCCGGTTCTCTCTCTGGATTTTCTCCTTCAGGATCCGATTCGCGGGATGACGGCCGGTGGGATTTTCCCGACGATCGTCGGTACATTCTGGCTCGTCATTATCAGTGTTCTTGTTTCATGTCCTTTGGGAGTTCTGGCCGCTCTTTATCTTTCTGAGTACGCTGCTGACGGAAGAACGACCAGAATCATTCGTCTGGCGATTCTTAATCTCGCTGGAGTTCCAAGTATCGTTCATGCTCTTTTCGGCCTCGGAGCATTCGTTCTCTTCCTCCGGATGGGAACCAGTATCCTGGCGGCATCATTCACTCTCGCCGTCATGAATCTTCCCGTGATTATCACGTCGACTCTTGAGTCTCTCAAAGCTGTTCCGCATTCATTCCGTGAAGCTTCCTGGAATGTGGGTGCGAGTAAGCTACAAACAATTCGTCACATTGTTCTTCCCAACTCATTTCCGGGAATTCTCACTGGATTAGTTTTTGCTGTCGGACGCTCGGCTGGAGAAACTGCTGCGATTCTCTTTACGGGAGTTGCTTTTTATCTGCCTTTCCTTCCCCAGTCAGTCTTTGATCAATGTATGTCGCTTTCCATGCACCTCTTCACAATCTCAACTCAGGTTGTGGGCGTTCCGGAAGCTTATCCCTATGCCACTGCCCTGGTTCTCATCCTCCTTATTCTTTCTATTAACTCCATCTCAGTTCTCCTGCGGTCCTATTTCCGCACAAGGAGGAAGTGGTGATTAAGAAAAAATTCGAGATTAAGAATCTCACTGTTGGTTACAACAAGAAGACTGTGATCCATGACCTGAATCTTGATATTTATCAGAACGAAGTGTTAGCGATCATTGGTCCAGCGAACTCGGGGAAGAGCTCACTTCTCAGATGCCTCAACCGGATGACGGATTTTAATACGGAAGTGAACGTCTCAGGCACAGTTCTCCTCGATGGGGAGAACATCTACGAAGATGAAGACTCCACATTCCTCAGACGCCGCGTAGGAATGGTTTCTCCACTTCCTGTAGGGCTACCGATGACGATAAAAGAGAACGTCACCTACGCTCCCCGCATGGCCGGTTGTAAAGACCAGCGCGAACTGGATTTCATCATGGAAGACTGCCTGAAAAAAGCAGCCTTGTGGGATGAAGTGAAAGATCGCTTAAATGGACTTGCGACCAAACTTTCCGGAGGTCAACAGCAGCGTCTGACTATTGCCAGAGCTCTGTCTCACCATCCGGAAGTTCTTTGTCTCGATGAATTTTCGATTGCGATCGATCCCGTGACGACGATGAAAATTGAATCCGTCCTTCATGAACTGAAAAAATCCATAACAATTGTGATGGTCACAAACGTCATCAGTCAGGCGAAGCGCCTGGGTGACCGGACGGCGATGATGCTCAACGGGAAAATTCTGGATCTTGATCAGAACGACAAAATTTTCGGCGGCCACACGAAAGATTCCCGCACCAAAGATTATATTGAAGGACTTTTCGGATGAGCTTTGCGGTTAATACAAATGATTTTTCTTTCTGGTACGGAAACTTTCAGGCGCTGAAAGGTCTCACGTTCAATATTCAAGCTCACAATATCACCGCTCTTATTGGACCCTCAGGTTGCGGAAAAAGTACTTTCTTAAAATGCCTCAACCGCATTAACGAACGTGGGACAACAGTTTCTCACGAAGGAAGTATTCAGGTTTTTGGCCACGATATTTATCACCCGACAGTCGCTTTGCCTGAGCTTCGCCGCCAGGTGGGAATGGTTTTCCAGAAACCGAATCCCATGCCTCTGACAATTTATGAGAACGTTGTTTTTGGTGCTCGCACTCACATGAGAAAAGTGAAAAATGCGGAACTCGATCAGATGGTTGAGACATCGCTGAAACGGGTCGGCATGTGGGAAGACCTGAAAGACAAACTCAACCGTCCCGCTACCGGACTTTCGCTCGAGAAGCAGCAGCGCCTTTGCATCGCTCGCCTTCTTCCCCTGAAGCCGAAGCTCCTTCTTCTGGATGAGCCTTGCTCCGCTCTTGATCCAGCAGGGATTGAAGCGATCGAAATCCTTATCCGCGATCTTAAACGCGATTATTCCATCATCATCGTGACCCACTCTATGAGTCAGGCCAAGCGTGTCTCTGACGAGACAATTTTCATGTACATGGGCGAGCTTATTGAGATGAGTCAAACCAAGGCCCTCTTCGAGACACCAAAAGAAGAGCGGACGGCCGCGTATATCGAAGGAAGATTCGGCTAAAAACACTGCTGTATTTTGACATCCTCGAGGGCGAAAGATTATCGTAAAGCCACGAAATTCTTTCCCAACGACACTTGGAGTCAAAATGTATAAAGTCATTGCCGTCTACCGGGTCCCTGCTGACGAAACTGCTAAAGCAAAATTCGAAGACCATTACAAAAACGTCCACACTCCGATCTGCCTTCGCATTCCGGGAATCAAAGAACTTCGCACCAATAAAATTTTCGGTGGCCCGACTGGCGCCTCGAATCTCCATATGGTGGCAGAAATGTGTTTTGAAAATAAAGACTCATGGAAAGCGGCGATGAAAACTCCGGAAATGATGGAGTCTGGAAAAGACGCCATGAAATTTGCGGGGGATCTCGTTTCTGTGCACTTCGCAGAAGAAGTCATCGTTAAGGCATAATGAAAACTTTTGAGAATATCCTCGTCACGAAAAATTACCGTGAGCACGCTCATGTGGCCCTCATTCAACTGAATCGCCCGAAGGTTCTGAATGCTCTTTCGACTGATCTCATGAAAGATGTAGTGGAAGCACTTTTCCTCCTCGATGAAGATCAGGATGTAAGAGTGATTATCATGACGGGAAATGATCGTGCGTTTGCAGCAGGTGCCGACATTGGACAGATGATGGAGAATTCTCCCATCGATCAGATCAATGACAACCGTTTCCGGACCTGGAAGCAGCTTCATCTGATAACGAAACCTGTGATCGCGGCGGTGAATGGCTTTGCCCTTGGTGGCGGGTGCGAGCTTGCGATGTCCTGCGATCTTATTATCGCTGGAGACAAGGCAATGTTTGGCCAGCCGGAAATTAAAATCGGAACCATTCCGGGCGCAGGAGGGACTCAACGTTTCACCCGCGCTGTCGGAAAATCCAAAGCGATGCTGGCAGTCCTCACCGGCGACATGATGGATGCGTATGCCGCCGAGAAATCGGGTCTGGTGGCAAAAGTTGTTCCTGCGGAAACGCTCATGCAGGAAGTTTTTGAAATCGCAAAAGTCATCGCCAATCGCGCTCCGGTAGCCGTGAAGCTCGCCAAAGAAGCTGTGAACATGGCATTTGAAACTTCACTCCGCGACGGAATGGAATTTGAAAGAAGAAATTTTTATCTCACTTTCTCTTCAAAAGATCAGAAAGAAGGAATGAAAGCTTTCATGGAAAAACGGGAGCCAAAGTATGAAGGCAATTAGTCTTCTCATTATTCTCCTTGCCTGCTCCCACAAAGAACGCCCGCTTCAGGAACGTCAGCTCATCCAGTGTTATGTGGAAAGCGATACCTATACTGCAAAAAAACCATTCGAAGCGAACATGAGTCTCAATATTTCGGAATTAGGAACTGTCCTGAGTTCCAAAGTCTTAAACGCTTCTGAAAAAGATGCCAACCTCAACGCCTGTCTTAACTACGTCATGATGGGTGCGGGGCGCCCGTTTCAGATGGAAGGAATGTCGGGACCATATCTCAAGACTCTAAAATTCTCTCCGGCAGGTAAGCATGAACTTTGAGACGGTAAAGTATGAAGTGAAAGGGGCCACCGCCGTGATCACGATCAATCGTCCTCAGGTTTACAATGCCCTGAACGTCCAGGGAAAACTCGATATCATCAGTGCCCTTCGTGAATCGAATAAAAATGCCGCTGTAAAATCCATCGTTCTTACTGCTGAAGGAAAAGCTTTCTGCTCGGGTCAGGACCTGAATGACCGCTCGGTAGATGCCACAAAGGGCCCGGTCGATATCGGTCACACGATTGAGACTGAATGGAATCCTCTGATTGAGGCAATCAGATCCTCAGAAAAGCTTGTGATTGGTGCAATTAATGGTGTGGCCGCCGGAGCAGGCTTATCCGTTGCCCTTGCCTGTGATCTCAAAGTGGCAGCTCCTGGTGTTCGCTTCATATCCGGCTTTAGTCAGATAGGACTGGCACCGGATGCAGGCATGAGCTTCATGCTGGTGCGACAGCTGGGTTATACAAAGGCCCTGCAATTCGCACTCTTAGGGAAGCCGCTTCTGTCGGAGGACATGCTGAAGTATAATTTCCTGACAGAGATCAGTGAAAATCCACTGGCGAAAGCCTTAGAATTGGCCGAAGAAATTAACGTCCTCCCACCACTTTCAGTGAAAATGGTGAAGAAGAACTTCCAGTTTGCAGCGGAAAAAGAACTGGGGGCCGTGCTCGAAAGAGAAAAGTACGCTCAGAGATTTCTGGGCTTTTCTCAGGATTATAAAGAAGGTGTCAGTGCCTTCATGGAAAAACGAAAACCAACATTTCAGGGTAAATAAGGAGAAATCCATGCGTGAATATACAAATGAAGATCTGAAACTTTTTGAAGAAATTAAAAACGGACGCACATTCGAGGCAACCGATGATATGCCGGAAATCTACCGGAAAAATCTTCTGAATCTCCTCTGGATGCAGGCGGATTCAGAATATGCAGGCGGACTTGGTTACATGCCATGGATCGCGAAAGCTCCGAACGCTCACGAAAGAGTCCTCGTTGCTCAGATCGTAAAAGACGAAATGAGACACGCTCACGTGATTTACAATCTCCTCGAAAACCTTGGGCAGAGAACTCACGATCACATGCTTCAGCATGAGTTTGATTGGCGTCTCCCGGATGATGTTGCCAATATTGGTTTCTCGCGGGCAAAAAAAGACAAGCGCGTGAATATTTTCTACTACCCGATCATTCACTGGGAAGATTTCTGTCTCTTTAACTTTCTCATGGACCGCGCGGCGGGGCACGTTCTGGAAGACACTCTGAACTCTTCTTTCACTCCGTGGAAGACGGCGATCGGAACTATTGTAAAAGAAGAGCACATGCATCTTGCTCACGGTGATAAAACTGTGAAAACGATGGCAGCAGACCCGGAAAAGAAAGCCTTCCTTCAGGAACGCCTGAATCTCTGGTGGCCAAGAGTTATGAACACTTTCGGAAAATCCACTGGTACAGGAAATGACATCTATCAGAGGCTCGGTCTTAAAAATCGATCGAACGCTGACGTCCGCGCAGCTTTCGTGAAAGAGATCAATGACAAGTGCACTGAATGGGGCCTCAAGCTTCCTGAGTACAACGAGAACGTTCAGCCGACTGAATTCAAAACGGCTTAATGAAAATTGAACGGGTGGTTGTCATTGGGGCCGGTACCATGGGTAGTGGTATCGCTCAGTGGTTCGCGCAGGAGATGTGCTTTGTCGAACTTGTCGACAACTCTTCTGATCAGCTTGATCGCGCCAAAAAATCCATTCATGATTCCTGGAACAAATTGGTAGAGAAAGAGAAGCTCACGTCGTGCAAGGCCGAGCAGATGAAAAAGCTTCTCGAGTTCAAGTCACTCGATAACGTTTCAAAGAATGCCGATCTGGTGGTTGAGGCCATCATCGAAAACCTCGACGTAAAAAAAGACCTTTTCGCAAAACTTGATAAGCATTTTTCAGAGCACACAATCCTCTCAAGTAACACCTCGAGTTTCCCCATTCATCTGATGGCGGAAGCTGTTTCCACCGCCCGCAGAGGCAATTTTGTCGGACTCCACTTCTTTAACCCGGCGACGATCATGAAACTGGTTGAAGTGATTAAAGGAAAAGATTCCGATCAGGAGCTTTGCCATGAACTTTATTCATGGTTCGATTCGAAAGGAAAGAAGCCAGCGCTCTGTAAGGATTCTCCCGGATTCATCGTTAACCGTGTTGCGAGAAACTTTTACGGAGAGCCTCTTCGGATTGTTGGTGAAGATGATGAACGCAAAATGCGTGAGGTAGATCACATTCTTAAAGAAGTGGGTGGTTTCAAAATGGGACCGTTCGAGCTCATGGACATGATAGGAATTGACGTGAACTACTCCGTGACCTGTTCAGTGTGGGAAGCGTACGACAGAGAGCCAAGATTTGCTCCTCATCGACTTCAGAAAAAAATGGTAGAAGATGGACGGTTCGGAAGAAAAACGAAGCGGGGCTATTACAAGTATGACTAACGTGTCCTTTGGCGATTACCTCCTGAATTTCGGGTTTGGTACCAAAGAAGAAAAAACGAAAATTCTCGAAATGAATCCTGACAAGAAAGTTGTCATGGACCTCAGTTGCTATGACCCGATCAGTTTTTATAAAAAGTTTCCGAATCTTATAGGTACATTTGCTGCTCTCTTTGCAGATGAAAATAAAAAGATTGAAGTGCATCTTCTGGAGGGAGTCGAAGATGTTCTGAAGAAATTCATCGAACTTGGATATACTCCGGTTGAAACAACTATCGTGTCCTGTGGTTTTGTTTTCCCCAGAACGATTTCCCAGATCATCAATGAAGCCTACTTTGCACTCCAGGAAGGAGTAGCGAGCCGCGAGGACATTGACCGCGCCATGAAGTTTGGCGTGAATTATCCCAAGGGTCCGTTTGAATGGGCCCACGGACGGGAAATGTACGTCAAAACACTTTTAAATGAACTCCTGAGTCTCACGGGTGATCAACGTTACAAGGCCTGCCCACTTCTTTAATAATTAAAAATTCGCAAAAAAAAGGCCCCGTAAGGGGCCTTTTCGTTTTCATCATTTTATCAGAACTATGGACAAGCTGCGCCCGGAACTACCTTGAGGTAGAAACGCTTCTTAGCAATTGGCTTCGCTCCGCCCTGATTATAAATCTGAACGTAAGCGTAGTCCTTACAAGAGCCGTCCGGCTGGTTTACTTCATCACACTCGTTAGTGTTCACAGCAAGTGGGATAGAGAGAACTTCATCAGCAGAGTTTACAGTGTAAACCTGTGGGTTGTTCGCTTCGCCCGACCACTTAAGAGCTCCCTGAAGAGCACCCTTCTTGTATTCAACTTTTACCGTTGCCGGGAACTTGATGAACTGTGAGTCACCTTCAGTGAGAGCAAGTTTGAGTTCATAAGAAGCTGTTCCTGAAGCATCACAAGCTGTGAGTGGTTTTTCACGAGACGCTGGAGAAATGTTCGTAAGGACCTGGTCACCGAAAGTCACTTTCATTGAAGCTGGCTTAAAGCTTGCTGCGAATGCAAAGTTACGTGCAGCAAGTGCTTTCTCAATTAAACCTTTGAACTGACCGACTGAACGGGCAGAAGAACCGAGAGAGTCAGCGTAAACCATGTGCTCGAACCATGAACGGGCCGTAAGCGCCGGGTGGTTACGAGTCAGGCGCATTGTTTCGAGAGTGAGGTCAGTGAAGCCAGCAAGGCCCGCTTTTCCGTCTCTATCGATAGCTGCTGCCAGCATGTCTTTCATCACACCACCGTAAGACTCACCTTCATCGTGAAATTCGTTCGTGAGGTAGAATCCAGTGTTGTTCTCAATACGGAAATCAAATTTGCCCGGGAAGTCCTGGCTGTTCGTCTGTTGCTCAACAACGATCTTAGCAACGAAATCCGCCATCCCTTCTGAGAGTCCACCGTAGCCGGCCTTAGTGTCGCCGAAGATCAGGAATGAACCCATGAGGCGTTCCATCACACCGTGACCAAGTTCGTGCCATACAGTCGGATTGTCACGGGCAAGGTTCGGGTTCTCTGGAGAATACGTCGTAAAGTTGATGGTATCGTCAGTGTAGTAAGCATTGTTTCTCATCCCGATATCCGGGTCATAGAGGAATGCGTGGAACGGACGAGTGGAAAGAACGGGATCTGTGAATCCCATGTCCGCAAGAACTTCCATCAGTGTTGTGACTGAGTAATAAACCTGCTGCTCATCAAAGCCCTGGTTCATGTATTTAACTGCATCATGTTTCGGCAGACGGAAAGGAATGCGGTTCGTGAGTTCATCAGCAGAAGTGATTGGCTTACCGAGGATCCCTGAACGTGGAACACCTTTATAGCCTTCAGCAGTTTCAACCCAACCAAGAGTGTGGTTAGGACCATTCTTGAGTTCGAATTCAATTCCTGAGAACTCATCACGGATAGCAGGGTGAAGGTTGATTGTAGCAAATTTCCCCTGGAGAAGAAGACCTGAGCCGATGTCGTTAGATTTCATCGGGAAACCAGCAACGAGAGCTTCAACTGTTCTTCTCACTGAAGCTTCTGACCAGATGTCGTACTGACGGCCGATTTCTGTTTCCGCGAGAACCGGATTGTACCGCTGCTCAGGGAAAGTTGCATCGCCAAGACCTGCCAGTGGATTTTCTCCGCCATCTGGCATCTCAGTTTTAACGTACTTGAGTTCTTTTACTTCATAATTCAGCTTCTCGCCTGTGCCTTCAACTTCTTCGTACATCGGGAAGATGTTCGCTTTGAGAGTTGTGTAAGCATCTGACTGAGGGAATTCCATGTACGAGTTCTCAATCACTTTATTCGTGAGAAGAGAAACAACGATACGGTGAGAACCGCGACGGCCACGAACTTCAACCACTCTTACGAGGTCGCCGTTCTGCCACTGGTCTTTCGACTTGATGCCGAGAACGCGTTTGTCTGTCGGGTGTTTTGAAACCTGCTCAGAAGCAATTTTAGAAATCGCCATTTTGAGAGAGTTAGACTTGAAAGCACCTGGAGAGAATTTCGCTTTCTTGTATTTTGCAGCAAGAGAGGCTTCTTCTTTCTTCGATTTTTCATCGAGGTGAATTTCCGCGAGGATCAGCTCTCCCGTCTTCTTGTCAGTCCATGTACGGATAGCTGTTTGTGCTACCGGAATGAACTGGCTCGTCTGAACGTAGAACTTGTAATTGCTCGTCGCAAGTTCTCTGTCTTCGATGAGAGCGATGTTCTCTTTATCAAAAGCTACACCTGTTTCGGTGCGCGCCTTCTCAAGGAGAGCATCCAGATCAGCGGACATACCGCCCTTAGTGATCTGTGCTTCATACGCATAAGCGCTTGAAATGAGGGATAGGGTCGTTGCTAGTAGCAAAGTCTTTTTCATAGAGGGTTTCCTTTCTCCGGAAAATAATGTCGGGAATGTAACCTGTTTAGGCCAAATCCGAGGACCTTTTATCAACATTGAGGTGATGTTTATAGGGTATTAATAGGATTTCACTGATCTTAAGGAAGGTAGCCGGTAAGTTTTTCACACCCCTCAGTTGAAAGTTGAATCCTTACACTTACACCCAGCAACAATCACCCTCTTTTTTTTTTCATTCCATGTCTTTGTTGATAGGATGTTTTCACTCTCAAAAAGGCTTTTTTCATGAAGAAAATTTCTTACATCGTCCATGCCAAAAGGACACCAGTTGGATCGTTTGGCGGAGCTCTTTCCGGTATCCGGATCGATGACCTTCTTGCCGAACTTTTCAAAGACTACGCCCGATCGGCGAAGCATGACTTAAAAGAGATCGCCGATACGATCATTGGATGTGCTAACCAGGCCGGGGAAGATAACCGTAACCTCGCTCGCATGTCTCTTCTCCTGGCGGGTTTTCCTCAGGAAGTGACCGGCACGACAATTAACCGCCTGTGTGGTTCATCATTAGATGCTGTGATCGATGCGCATTCACGCATTCAGGCCGGCATCGGAGATTGTTTCATCGCTGGTGGTGGCGAAAACATGTCACATGCTCCTTATGTGATGTCGAAATCCCAATCCCCTTTTGATCGCACTCAGAAAATGTGGGACACATCGATCGGATGGCGTTTTGAAAATCCGAAGATGGCGGCGATGTTTCCCCTCCTCGGAATGGGTGAGACAGCTGAAGAAGTTCAGAAGCTTCATAACATCTCCCGTGAGGACCAGGACAAGTTCGCATTCGCTTCTCACCAGAAAGCAGTAGCTGCCCAGAGCGCTGGAAAGTTTAAAGATGAAATTGTCCCAATAACTGTTGAAGGGAAAAAAGAATCTGTCGTCGTGGAAAAAGATGA
>CANGAC010000023.1 GCA_947451425.1 Bacteriovoracaceae bacterium
CGGAACACACACTGAGTTTTTCAATAACGTGCAGACGGATACTTCGGGCGCACAGAGGAAACTGGACTTCGCTCCCACCATCGGGCTCGGGATGAAATTTTCTTTCTCCCCAGCGTGGAAACTTCTCCCGGAAGTGAACTGGGTTCTCCCTTATAAATCTCTTGATTCCAATATGATCACAAATCTTTTCATGATCAGAGGAGATCTTGGTTACGAACTTACCGACTGGCTTCGCCTTCGCGCGGGAACCAGTCTCATGTGGCTCAACATGCACGGGAAAGGCGGAAAAACGAAGATCAGTAACGGCAGTGGACAGTCGACGTTTTACAATCCGGATGAGAACCGCTCGGCGCTGAACAATACTTTTGACCTCGGCCTAGAGGGATTTTTCTCCAAGGAATGGTCCGCGCGCCTTCAGACTTACACCTACTCACTCTTCCAGGAACAGCGTCGCCAGATTTCTTACACACTCTTCCTCACTTACTACTGGGAATGATATGAAACACATCATCTTTTTCCTTCTTACGATTTCTGTTTCTCACGCATTCACGCTGAATAATAATTTCGGCGCGTCTTTCAAGAAAAATAAAGTGAAGGTTGCTATCGCGGAAGATTCCATCTGTACCGGAATCACCGCTGACGAACTTGAATCCTTGATCGGTCCTGCTGTGAATGATTTCTGGAATGAAGTTCCCACATCACGCCTGCGACTCAAGCCCTCCGGCTTCGCCAAAAGAATTATTACGGCCGATATCAACACCGCCCGACTTTGTTCGCCGACAGACTCAGTCTGCATCGCAGATGCTACGACGAAGGGCCAGCCTCTCCTTCCTCCAGTGGATGGAATCGTCATTTCCTGTAACTCTACCGCCGATAATTATTCGGCGAGCTCCGTTATTGCCGTCACGGTTCCCAATAGTTTCAGCGGAAAAAAAATTGCCGGCGCCGTGATCCTGATTAATGATTCCGGAAATTTCAAAAATCTTTCTCACTCGGATCGCATCGGAGTCATCGCTCACGAAATTGGCCATGCCATCGGTCTTGGACACGCTGAAAACAAAGAACCGGAAGCTCTCATGTACTACAAGACCGTCGATCTGAGACGCAGTCTCGGGGAAGATGACATCCGGGGTGTGACGTATCTCTATCCGGTGAAAATCGACGCGTGCGGGCTCATGGATAGTCTTGTGGCCTCGACTGTGGTCATGAAAAAAGACGATGATGATGAGGGTTCCGGTGGAACCCCCTTCTGGCAGATGGGAATCGGGTTATTTTTCTTTGTGATTCTCTCGGAAATCCTGAGACTACTTAAGCGCCGAGAGGCTCGTCCCGCGTTTTAAGCACTCCGCTTCATATTCTTCCAATTGCGTGATCTCTTCAGAGTTCAGCAGATCCCTATCAATCAGCGCCGGCTCAAAGCCGATCCATACGAGGCATTTAAAGCGAAGCATTCCCGGATAATCAGGATGTTTTTCCACGTAACCGATGTTCTCAATCCGCACTCCCCCGAAACCCGGAATGTAAATTCCCGGCTCAATCGAGACAACCTGTCCTTCCTTCATCGGAAGATTCGAGATCGAAGAAACGCGCACACCAGGCTCATGAACGTGAATGCCAACACCATGACCGGTCCCGTGATTATAGTCGTAGCCTTTCTTTCTCATCGGTCCGCGGGCGTAAGCATCCAAAACGTTCCCGCGGGTTCCCACCGGAAAAACCGCATTCTGCATTCCGAGAGTTCCCTTCAGCACAAGCGTGTAGATCTCTTTCATTTTTGGATGCGGCTTCTTTGAGGCATCCGCAAAAAAGGTACGGGTTGTATCCGTTGCCCAACCACCTTCAAAATACCCACCAGAATCAAGGAGGATCATGTCGTTATCTTTGATCACGACTTCGTCGGAAGGATTCCCGTAATGGATGATCGATCCGTTGGGACCAACACCTGCGATGGTATTAAAGCTTTGCTCAACGGCACCTTCGGCCTGGTATTTTTTTGAGGTCTCAAGATACAGATCAAGTTCTGTCACGCGCTTCCCGGCCTTGATCGATTCCTTTAACCACTTCATGGTCTTAAAGATCGCCTGGTCGGATTTTCTAAACGACGCCTCAATCGCCATGAGCTCAACCGGTTCTTTGATCGACTGGAACTCATAGAGTCCGCCATCTTTTTCCGAAAGTTTCTCAGCACCGAAAGTTTTCACGAGTGTGGCGAAGTCTGCGGAGTTAATCATGCCCGGATCGAATAAAACTTTATCGAGGTGAAGAGTGTTATGAAGACGCTCAAGTTCCTTGGGAACATCAGCGAAAGGAAGGTGAATCCACTCAAGGCCCGCTTCTTTTTTTGCCTTGGCATCAATCGTCGTTTCCGGAGTAACGAAGACGTAAACTTTTTCTTTCGTGACGAGGGCCTTGGCGTAAAAAGAACTCAGGAACGGAAGATGGTAACCACGGCAGTTCGTAATCCACGCAATGGAATCAAGGGCCGTGACGTAAATGGCTTCTTTTTCAGAGCGAAGAATAGCGCGCGTTTTCTCCAGCGTGTCGCGTCCGCGCTGCTCACGCGGAATGAAGGTCACTGGTTTCAGTGCCGCTACCGGATGGAACTCGACAATCTTTGCAAGTTCACCGGTATGAAGCGCCAAAGTTTCCTGAGCTGATTCGGAAAGGCGCTTCAGGTATCTGAGAGTCGTGCGATCCGCTTCATATCCCAGGCGCTTGATCCCGAGTTTTTTTATGTCACGCGCGAGTTCTTCTGTCGTTGATGTATCAGAGCCAATCTTCATCACCTCAACGTCTTTGGCATCCACTTCCAGATCGGCCTGTTCATGATAACGCCCGTCTACATAGAGACGGACTCTACCATTGGCCGGAATGAGAACTTCTGCCATTGATCCCGTAAATCCGGTGAAGTAAAAGCGGTGGTTATCTTCGAGAGGGACATATTCACTGATAAATGGGTCAAAGCTCGAGATGTAAAGACCCTCGAGATTGCGGGTGGCCATCATTTTTCTGAGCTTTTCGATGTTGCTGCTGATGGTTTGATTTGTAAGAGTGAAGCTTTTTTTCATAGAATGTCCTCGTCTAGTTAAAATACCCCCCCTCCGGATTCTTGGGAAGAGTTTTATGAAAATCAAGGCCCCTGTTTACTATGGTGACTACCTGCAACTTCCGAAGATTCTGAATGCTCAGGATACGGAAAGCGGAAAAGATGGAAAAGAAGCTCACGAAGAGACGCTTTTTATCATTATCCACCAGGCCTATGAGCTTTGGTTTAAGCAGATCCTCCATGAAATTGATTCCATCCGTACGATCATGGAAAAGCCCTTTATTCCATCTACGGATCTTGCCGTTATCAATCGCCGCCTCGAGCGCGTAACGAAGATCCAGGACCTACTTGTCGATCAGATTAACATCATGGAAACCATGACCAGTCTCGACTTCATGGAGTTCCGTGATTACCTTGTCCCTGCTTCCGGATTCCAAAGTCTGCAATTTCGACTGATCGAAGCCTCCCTCGGGATCAAGGCCCATCACCGGATGGAAGTGGAGAAACAGTTTTTTAATTCCCGCCTGAAGCCGGAAGATAAGAAAACTCTTGAAGCAACAGAAGCAAAAACGTCGATGCTTGAGCTGATTGAAGCCTGGCTTTCCCGCATGCCGTTTTCTAAATTTGAAGGTTTTGATTTCTGGGGCGATTACAGTGCTGCAGTGAAATCGATGCTCGAGAACGATAAGAAAATTATTTCCACTAACCCAAGTCTGGATGACCGGGTCCGCGGGATGGAACTCGCGAACCTCGAGATGACGAGAAAATCCTTTGATACACTTCTGGATCCCGCCAGTTTCAATGCGTGGAAGTCGGAAGGGAAAGTTCATCTCTCACAGAAGGCGATGCTTTCGGCCGTCTTCATTTATCTTTACCGTGATTATCCGGCCCTTCAGATGCCGTTTAAGGTCCTGAATAACCTCACGGAAGTGGACGAGAAATTCACAACGTGGAGATATCGCCACGCCATCATGGTTCAGAGAATTCTCGGGACAAAAATCGGAACCGGCGGATCTTCAGGCCATGAGTATCTTCGCTCAACGACGGAGAGAAACCGTGCGTTCATCGACCTCTTCAATCTCGCGACTTTCCTCATTCCGAAATCGATGAGACCGAAGCTTCCGGATAACATTACCAATCAGCTGGATATCGTTTACGACTCTCTTCGCCCATAGGCTTTAGCCTATACGAACTATGGCGAGCCTGGGGATAGACGTATACTCCCCCTCTGGATATCTAAACCCTGAGACTTAACTCGGGGGAAATTATGAAATATCTGTTACTCATCTTTATCACATCAAGTGCCTTCGCCGGTATCGTCTGCCGGAAATATGATTACTACCAACTGGCGGGTGACCGCAAAGTTTTTGAAGTCGCTGTCACTCCGGTCGAAGGTGATCTCTTTAACCTGAAAATCTCAAATCTTTATGAAGTCCGTCAGAGTGACGGAAGTTACAAAATCCGCGACCAGGCCCTGGCCCACAATCCGGTGCATGATATGAAATGCACTCAGGCGGGAGAGAATGTAGACGCGAAAGTAATTACCTGCCGGAAAGATCAGAATAGAGGCTTTGATTATCTCAGCATCAGCCGCATTGACCGGACAAGCATCATGAGTGCCATGGCCTCAACACCCGGGAAAATCAATTATTACTCCTCGTACGACATTGAGTTTCTGGAAGCTGGTGGAAAGGAAAATATCTTCCGCCAATTCAGTCTTGAAGATTGTGTTCTTCAGTAAGTGATGGAGATAGTTCGCGGGAACAATAAACCCGCGGACACTCCGATCCCTGGTTCATA
Source organism: Bacteriovoracaceae bacterium (assembly GCA_947451425.1). Taxonomy (GTDB): domain Bacteria; phylum Bdellovibrionota; class Bacteriovoracia; order Bacteriovoracales; family Bacteriovoracaceae; genus Peredibacter. Next base: position 4,847 of record CANGAC010000023.1, read on the forward strand.
CTCTTCATCCAGTTGATCTGATCGGCGAGAGTTTTCCCGGTGAAGACTTTTCTTTTTGTATCAGAGAAATTCATTTCCGTTTGTTCGAGGCACCAGCATTTTGAGTCGTGCCCTTTATTTGCCTGAGAGCCGAATAATTGCTTCATCCCCTTACTCACCAGATACCGATCGAGGCTCAGGGCCATGAGACTTTTATCTCCGGCTTTCTTTGACCACTGAAAGCTCTGATAATAGTCTTCTGGTTTGTCTCCGTGTTGAAAAACTAAGGCCGCATTCGAATAATCCTGTTTTGATTCGAAACAATTCTGGTCAGCAAGCACCCTTACCATTTCCCTGCGATGGATGTCGTCTTCCCGCATCTGAAGAAGGTCTTTCTGTGAGAGATTCATAAAATTACCCCGGGCGTCCTGATCGGCCCGGACAATCTTCGTAAGTTCTGCTGAGCAGTCTTTGCGCCCAGTCGTTGAACATGCTGCCAGTATCATAAGGAAAATTATTTTCATGGTGCTTTCTTTCACTCGCTGCGCTCAGGAATAATCTTGTCATTACATCTCAGACATCGGAGGTTTCAGATGAAATTAGTTCTTACCCTTGCCGCGTTTCTTCTTCTCTCAGTTTCCTGCAGCAGAAATTCCGAGACAACGACGGGATCGGGAACCGGTTCTAACGAATCCTCTTCTCATGAATCCGGCTCTTCCAAGGGTTCTGATCACAACTGATCAGTGACTCCGAAGAACTCCGCCATCCACAGCTATGCTTTGTCCGGTGATGTAGGCTCCTTTGGGAGAAGCAAGAAAAGTCGCGAGATCCGCTAACTCACGGGGCTCCCCCAGTCTTCCCGCCGGAATCATTTCTTTTATTTTTGCTTCGGAAAGATTCAGAGCCTTGATCCGGTCAGTATCGGTGTAACCCGGAAGAAGAAGATTGATGGTGATCCCGTAGGGAGCGTATTCATTCACAATGGTTTTTGAAAGACCTGCAAGCCCTGCTCGGAAACCATTCGAGGTCGTAAGTCCCGGAAGTGGCTCTTTCGCGGCAAGAGACGTGACCATGAGGATTCGTCCGAAATTTTTCTCCTTCATCTTCGGAAGTAGGATCCGCATCGCCTCAATCGGACTCATCCAGAGAGACTGAAAATCCTCGGCCCATTGCTCATCCGTCACATCGAGAAAATTATTTTTCTTCGGCCCACCGGTATTGTTCACGAGAATATCGATGTGGCCCATTTTCTTCAGTGCCCGCTCAACGAGTTTTGCCGTCTCACCTTTTTGCGAGAGATCGGCTGTTTCAAAATGAGCAGCACTGATTTCCTTGGCTGTCCTTGCGATATTTTCGGAATTCCGGGAAACGATGCAAACTTCCGCCCCTTCTGCGATCAGCGATTCTGCGACAGCTCTTCCAAGTCCTGTGGATGATCCAAGAACGAGGGCCTTCTTACCTTTGAGATTGAGTTCCATTTACTTAAACCTTTGCCCGTCAATGCCGAGCCAGTCGAGTGCATTTTGATAAAGAAGTTTTTCTTTTAGCTCAGGAGTGAAATCTGAAGTTTCAATAAGTTTTCCTGGAACTTCTTCACCCAGCGGGAAAGGATAGTCGGATCCCATCGCTACGCGATTCTCACCCATGAGTTTCACAATGTATTTTAAAGCGTCCGCATCGTGAACGAGCGAATCGAGCCAGAATTTTCCGAGATAGTTTCTCGGGTTCACATTATTATCAACCGCCACAAGATCAGGCCGGCAATTGAATCCGTGCTCAATCCTTCCGATCGTCATGGGAAAGCTTCCTCCGCCATGAGCAAAGGCCACGCGAAGCTTCGGAAACTTTTCAAAGACACCGCCAAAAATCATCGAACAGATCGCAAGACTTGTTTCGGCCGGCATACCCACGAGCCACGGCAGCCAGTACTTCGGCATTTTCTCCTGCCCCATCATGTCCCAGGGGTGAACGAAGAGACACATGCCTAAGCTTTCAAGGGCCTCGTAAACGGGGAAGAGTTTTTTCTCATCGAGGTTCCACTCGTTCACGTGAGAACCAATCTGGACACCCACCACTCCCAGAGTTTTAAGCCGCGCGAGTTCTTTCACGGCGAGATCCGGTGACTGCATGGGAAGAGTTCCCAGCGCCACGAACTTCTCCGGATTCTTCTTTGCGACTTCCGCAATGTGATCATTTAAATATTTTGAAACGTAGTCGCCATCCTGAGGTTTTGCCCAGTAGGAGAACATCACCGGCACAGTCGAGAGAACCTGGATCGTATCGGTCATACGAGCTTCTGCTTCATAACAGTTTGGTTCCACCTTCCGGAAAAACTTCCCGGAATCATCGATCATGTCGGCACTACAGCTTTTGCCGCAGACGTGATTGTGTTTCAGCTCGATGAATCCGCCGTAGCCGAACTTCTCTTTGAACTTCGGAATCTCCGGAGGAAGCATGTGCGTGTGGATATCGATCTTTTTCACCAGGTCCGTCCGTTGACAGTGCCACAGCTGCAGTTGACGTGAGTGGAATTGTAGTAGCGATTAAACACGGCCGGAAAATCTGTTTCAATATTTTTCAGGTGAAAAAACTCCTCGTAGAGCTTTTTTCCGCAGTTCTTACAATACCACTGAAGCCCGTCGATATCTTTTTCGTCACGGGTCTTCTCGATCACAAGTCCAATTGAACCGTCACTTCTCTGGGGGGAATGCGGAACTCCGCCCGGAAGAAGAAAAATATCTCCGGCCTTTAAGTGAATGTCCTCAAATTTGCCCGACTTATTGATCGTGCGAAGAAAGATAGTGCCTTCGAGCTGGTAGAACCACTCGTCACTCTGATTGACATGAAAATCGGTCCGGGCATTGGGTCCACCGACAACCTGGATGATGAAGGTGCTGTCTTTGTAGACCACTTTGTTTGAGACCGGCGGTTTTAATAGATGGCGATTTTCGTCAATCCATTTCTGGAAGTTCATCGGTGGCATCATGATAGAACCGCAATGCATTTGAGTTCAATCGCAATCGGCGTCGGGAGACAATTGATCTCCAGAGTCGTCCGGCAAGGGGGATTCTTCCCGAAGTATTCTTTCCAGAGGCGATTGTAGATCGGAAAGTCATCTTTCATATTGGTGAGAAACACAGTGACGTCAACGAGGCTTTCCCAGTTGGCACCCGAGTCTTCGAGAATATGCTTCACGTTCTGGAATACAGAATGGCACTGCTTTTCGATATCGTAGGAAATGATTTTCCCTGAAGGATCAAGAGTCACTCCGGGAATTTCTTTTTTTCCTCTCTCTCTGGGACCGACGCCGGATAGGAATAAGAGATTTCCCACTTTCCGGGCGTGGGGATAGGCCCCAACCGGTTCAGGAGCTTTGTTTGAATCAATGGAAGACATAGATTATCCCTTACAGATATTTTTTACGTTGCTAAAGAATTCAAGAATATATTTGCCGCCTTCGCGTCCGCGACCGGATTCTTTCATGCCACCGAAGGGCGTTCGAAGGTCACGAAGCATCCAGGTGTTAATCCAGACAATGCCGGAATCAATCTTCAGGGCCACTCGCTCGGCTTTGTTCTCGTCATTACTCCAGATCGTTCCGGCAAGACCGTACTGAGTGGAGTTTGCCCACTCGATCACATCTTCTTCCGAATCGAAAGGAGTGATCGTAGCGACCGGCCCGAAGACTTCTTCCTGATTGGTTTTACAATATGGAGAGAGTTCTTCAATGAGAGTGGGAGCAATAAAATAGCCTTCGCCGATTTTCACATCATGCCCACCGGTGAGAATCTTTCCGCCTTCAGTTTTCGCGCGGGCGATACAGCTCATGACCTTCTCAAAATGGATCTTCGAAACGACAGCACCCTGCTGAGTCTCCGGATGTGTGGGATCACCCTGCTTAAGAACTTTCACTTTTTCCACGAGAGCATTCCGGAACTTTTCATACAGCGGACGCTCGACAAAAATCCGCGAACCACAAAGACAAATCTGTCCCTGGTTGGCGAAGGATGAGCGAACTGTTGTCTCTAATGTTTTTTCGAAATCACAATCAGCAAAAATGATATTGGCGTTCTTTCCCCCCATCTCAAGATGAAGGCGCTTCATGGTTTCAGCCGCGTCTTTAGCAATCATTTTGCCGGTAACAGTTGAACCGGTAAAAGAAAGTGCTTTGATGTCAGGGTCTTTCGAGATCGCACTTCCCACATTCTGACCGAGACCATGGACGATATTGAGAACTCCAGGGGGAAGTCCTGCTTCCTGGCAGATCTTTGCCAGAAGATAGGCCGTCATGGGAGTGACTTCAGAGGGCTTGGCGACCACTGTACAACCTGCAGCTAAAGCGGGGGCAACTTTCCAGGTGAAAAGATAAAGCGGAAGATTCCACGGAGAAATACATCCCACAACTCCCACAGGAGAATGATGAACGGTATTTCTGCCTTTGCCACGGTCATCGAATTCATAGCTTGTAAATTCTTTGATCATCTCAGAAAAGAAAGAAAAATTTTCAGCAGACCTCGGGATATCGACGGACTTCGAAACAGAAATGGGCTTTCCGTTATCAATGGTCTCGGCCAATGCCAGAGGCTCAAGGTTTTTCGTAATGAGATCGGAAATTTTTGAGAGATACTTTGCTCTTTCAGACGCTGAAAGCGCACTCCACGCCGGAAAAGCTTTTTTCGCCGCATCGACAGCTCTTTTTACATCAGCTGCTTTCGAATCCGGAACCTGGGAATAAACTTTTCCCGTCGCAGGATTCACATTATCGAGATACGCGCCATCCAGCGGTGGCGTGAGTTCGCCCCCGATATAGTTTAAGATCTTTTCCATTATTTCAGCTCCGGAAGAAGGATCGCTCTCACGGGTGAAGCGTCCGCACCTTCAATTTTCAGAGGCAAGGCGATGAGCTGATAATTGCCGGGGTTCACCCGCGTAAGAATAATTCCTTCGAGGATTGCCATGTCGGATTCGTAAATCGCTTTGTGAGACGCGAGAGTTTCATCCCTGGCAGGATCCACAGAAGGCGTATCGATGCCGACCAGAACAACATGCTTAGCTTTCAGAAAGCGGATGAGTTCAGGACTTAAAGCACTGAAGTCCTCATTCCATTTTTCAGGATCAGGGAAAGAATTGGTCTTAAAAAGAATCCGCGATGCTGTGATTTCTACGTTCACGTGCTGAGGCAGAATCCGTTCCGGATTCCCCTTCACTTCAATCACCTGGCAATCACCCATGTAATATGTGAGAGAACGATGCTCGATGGATTTTCCGTCGCCGTGGTAATGACTTGGGGCATCTGTATGAGCGCCTACGTGAAGAGTGGTCTTCATTTCAGACAGATCGAGATGCTGACCCTTCGTGAAGCTCATATTGATGTTTCGCTCAAACGGAGTGTCCCCCGGAAAGACGGCAATACCCGGCCGGAGAACCGGAGAAATATCGATATATGGGCCTGTCACATCCATTAAAACTTCCTATGATTTTCCTGACGGGCGCCTATGGCGACCTTCGAAATCTTAAACCTTTCGAGTCATCTTAGAAAAGGCATATTGCTATGGAAAAGGCCCTCATCCAGAAAATCGCGAACACCCTCCATGACGCGAGACTAAGTGCCCATTCTCTCCCGCAATTCTCGAAAGATCTTCCAGATTTCAAGCGTCAGGACGCTTACTCCATTCAGGAAGAAGGCATTCGTCTGCGTGAGGCGGCCGGAGAAAAAGTTATTGGCCTCAAAATGGGACTTACCTCAGAGGGAAAAAGAAAGCAGATGAACCTCGATGCTCCTCTCTATGGAGTTCTTACGGACAGGATGCAGGTTCAAAACGGCGGAAATTACAAGCTCACTGGGTCCATCCATCCGAAGATCGAACCCGAAGTGGCGTTTTATATTAAGTCGGAGCTCAAGGGTAAAATCTCGCGCGAGGATGTCCTGAATGCTACTGATTCTGTTTGTGCGGCCCTCGAGATTCTTGACTCCCGCTACGATGGCTTTAAATATTTCTCGATGGAAGATGTGATCTCGGATAACTCTTCTTCCTCTCATTACATCCTGGGTCCGAAAATTTCTGACTTCAGAAAAATCGATCTCGCGAATTTAAGAATGCAGATGAAAGTGAACGGTGAAACAAAAATGGAAGGGAACTCAAAAGAGATTTCTGATGATCCCGTCATTTCAGTTATTCAGTTAGCTGAGCTTCTCGCCCTTCGTGGAAAATCCATTCCTGCAGGATGCTTTGTTCTCGCCGGTGCTGCCACTGCTGCCATATCTCTCGAGCCCGGAATGACCGTCTCTCTCGAAGTCGAATCTCTCCCACATTTATCAGTCTCGATTAAGGACTAGTATGTACAACCAGAGTCACAATCACCTCGATTCCGCTAAAGATCTCGATCATAAAGATCCGATGGCGAAATTCCGTGAGCGCTTTCACTTTCCGAAATCTCCCGGTGGGAACGGACTTTACTTCTGCGGCCACTCACTTGGCCTTCAGCCGAAAGACACCCGGCTTGCCATTGAAACGGAACTTGATTCGTGGGCAAAATATGGCGTCGAAGGACACTTCGAAGGGCCATACCCGTGGCTTCCGTATCACGAGAACATCACGAAAAGTTTTTCGAAACTCGTAGGTGCCAAAGAATCTGAAGTCGTGGCGATGAATACTCTGACCGTGAATCTTCATCTCATGATGGTGTCCTTTTATCGTCCCACGAAAACCCGTTATAAGATCCTGATTGAGAACAACACCTTCCCTTCAGATAAATACGGTGTCGATTCCCAGGCGCGCTTTCATGGTCTTGACCCCGCTCTCACCGTTGTAGAACTGAAGCCAACTCCTGGTAAAAAAACGGTAGAACCGGAAGACGTCATCGCTCAGATTAATGCACTGGGAGACAGTCTGGCTCTCGTCATGCTCGGCAACTGTAACTATCTTTCCGGTCAGTGCTTTAACTTTAAGGATATTGCAGCCGCCGCTCACAAGAATGGCGCCTTCTGCGGATTCAACCTTGCTCACGGAGCGGGTAATCTCGCGATGAATCTCCACGATGATGAGGTGGATTTCGCAGTCTGGTGCTCGTACAAATATCTGAACTCCGGGCCTGGTGGTCTCGCCGGTGCCTTCGTTCATGAAAAGCATTTCGCCGATAAGAAGATTCCACGATTTGAAGGCTGGTGGGGTCACGATAAAACGAGTCGCTTCAAGATGGGCCCGACATTTGAACCAATTCCCACAGTGGAAGCCTGGCAGTTATCGAACCCGCCGATCTTTCAACTGGCTTCCCTCCGCGCGTCGATGAATATTTTTGATGAGGCCGGCATCGGCAATCTCCGCTCACGGGGAGATAAACTCACTTCATATCTCGAGTTCCTCCTGAAAGAAAACTGCGAAGGAAAGCTCGATATCATTACGCCAAAGTCCCGCGGTTCCATGCTCTCCATCCAGATGAAAAAAGATCCCAAGCCCCTCGTAAAAATCTTCTCCGAAAAGGGTGTGATGTTGGATTTCCGTGAGCCGGACATTCTTCGCGTGACACCCGCTCCCCTTTATAATTCCTACGAAGATTGCTGGCGCCTCGTTCAAATCATGAAGGAATCACTCTGATGGAAAAGCCTAAAAAAATCATCGTTACGGGTGCCGGGCTGGTCGGATCGCTTCTCGCAATTGCTCTTAAAAAGCGCGGGCATGACGTCGTCCTTTTTGAAAAACGTCCGGACATGCGGAAGCAGAAACTCTCCGCCGGAAAATCCATCAACCTTATTATTACTGCCAAAGGGATCAAGCCTCTTCAGGATTTAAACCTCTGGGAAACGGTGAAGGCCATCACTCTTCCGATCCAGGGAAGAACTATGCACTCAGTGGCGGGAGAACTTGCCTATCAGCCTTATGGAAAAGATAAAACTGAATGCAATCATTCGGTGAGCCGTGGGGAATTGAATCGCCTCCTTATCTCGGAAGCTGAGAAAGCCGGAGTGCGGATTCATTTCGATGCTCCTCTGACAAATCTTGATCTCAAATCAAAAACTGCTCACTTTGAAAATTCCGGCACTATTCAATATGATCTTCTCTTCGGAACTGACGGAACTGGTTCAGCCACGAGACAAGCACTGATTGAGGCCCTGGGAAATAAGGCCGAGTATAAAGTGGAGCCTCTTGGGACGGATTACAAAGAAATGACCATGCCGGCGATGAATGGAAAATTCGCCATGGATGAGCATTCGCTTCACATCTGGCCTCGTGGCAATCATATGCTCATGGGACTTCCGGACCGTGAAGGTTCGTTCACCATGACCTTGTACATGCCGAAGGAATGGTTTGAAGAATTCAAATCGCCTGAGGCTTTCCAGAATTATTTTAAGAAATATTATCCCGATGCCATTCCCCTCATGCCGGATTACGTGGAGGATTACGCTTCCCATCCCCATGGCTTTCTCGGAATTGTCCGGATGAAACCCTGGATCTATGAAGACCAGATAGCACTCTTGGGCGATGCCTGTCACGCCATGGTACCTTTCTTCGGTCAGGGAATGAATTCCGGATTCTCCGATGTGCAGTTTCTTCTCGATCAGATGAACGCGCACCCGGATGATTACAAAACAATTCTCAAAAACTACAACGACTTCCAGAAACCCAGTGGTGACGCCATCGCCGACATGTCCCGGGAAAATTTCACCGAGATGTGTGAGAAAGTTGGCGACGAAAAATTCCTCCTCCGGAAAAAAGTCGAACATAGACTGGAGACAACTTTTCCGGAGAAATTCCGCTCACGTTACGGACTCGTCACCTACACACTCATTCCCTATCACAAAGTAAAAGAAGTAGGAGTCATTCAGGATGAAGTTCTGGATGAGCTTTGCCTGGGTATTAAAAATGCGGATGAAGTGAATATGCCCCTCGCAGAAAAACTCATCGACCAGAAAATCTCTCCCTGGTTTAAGGCGCAGGGATTAACTCCCGAGCGCTTCCGCTTCTGATGGAAACGATTGATCTCATTCATAATTATCCACTGCCTTCAAATTCCACCCCGGAACTCCTGGAATCTCTGGCGCTGAAAATAAAATCGGATCCGGCACTGTCGATCAGCTACATTCCGGTCGAAGGCCTTCCTTCCCATCGGGAAGTCGCCGGAAGATGGCTGGATGTTCCTCCTTCACGGCTGGGTTTCGGCGTTTCCGGACACCAATTACTAACTTCCCTGGTTCTGGCCTTCACCAAACCAGGCGATGCTATTGCCTGCGAAGAAATCACCTACAATGGCTGGCTCAATATCACCCGTCACACTCAGCGGAAAAATGTTCCGGTAAAATCTGATGAGCAAGGAATGCTTCCGGCCTCTCTTGATGAAGCAGCTAAAAATCAGAAGCTCTGGGGAATCTTCCTCATGCCTTCGCTTCACAATCCTTTGTGCCGGATTATTCCGCTGGAAAGAAGACTGGCCCTGATTGAGGTCGCTAAAAAGCATGATCTTTGGATCATTGACGACGACGCTTATCGGTTTCTGAATCCCTCACCACCAAAAAGCTTCGCGCATCTTCATCCCGAGAAATCTTTCTGGATTCAGAGTGTCACCAAGCCTTTATTTCCCGGGATCAAAACTGCCCTGATCGCCGCTCCTGAAGCTTGTATGCCTGCCCTGACTGAAGCTTTAAGGGCCACGGGCCATCAACCCTCGCCGCTCACTCTTCCGTGGGTCCTGGATCTTCTGAGCTCAGGAAAAATGGATCAGATTATTCTGGATAAGCAGAACGAGGCCCGAAAACGGCAGGCGATTGCCTCAGAAATCCTGAAGGGTCTCGAGTTTCAGACCATCCCCTCGTCTTTTCATCTCTGGTTGAAAGTCCCGGAGAGCTGGTCTCCTCAGGGAGTGGGAATCGTTCCGGGAATTCGTTATTTCGCTGGAGAAAATACCCCACCTTCAGCGGTCCGGGTCGCCCTGGCGGGTGAAACTCTTCCCAAAATGGAAGAGGGTCTTAAGCGGATCGCCACCCAGCTTTTCCTCAAATAATTGGCAGAAATTAACTAGCTGAAAATTATCGAAATCCCTAAAGTTCCGGATTTTTATGCCGAGAAGATGGGTCGTACAATAAAGTTGATTGTTTAAGGAAGCAATTATGTCAATTAAGCTCGGATCAGTAGTTATGGTGCTCATGATCTTCTTCATTGCGAAGATATCCTTTGAAACTGCCATGGCCGAGAAAATTCCTGAACGGATCAGCGATCGCTCACCAGCTTCGATCGATCAAAGTTACAACGATCATCTCATGAAGCGCTGAACGCAACACTCGCCCACAACTTAAACTTCTCTCCCCGATCCACATAATTCTTGAACTGATCAAACGACGGAAACGCCGGTGACAGCACCAGATTTCCTTTGAGCGAACCTTTCTTCGCAAACTCAAACACCGCCTGAATGTTTTCCGCTTTCACCACAAGAAAATCATTTTTGAGTTCTTCGTAGAGTCTTTCGGTCACATCCCCAATCGTGAAGATTGTATCAATCTCATCCTTGTAAGGCAGAAGCCCCGGAAGCATCCTGTCCGCTTCATTACGGAGTTTTCCCCCGATGATCAGATGAAGTGCCGAAGGATCATGCTGAAACGCTTTTATTGCCGTTTCTGTGGCCGTGAGATTCGTACTCTTGGCATCGTTATAAAGATTGAGACCATTTTTTGTGAGAACGTATTCGAGGCGATGAGCAACACCCGGAAACTCGTTGATAAATTCCTGAAAGAGATTCTGCAGATCCGGAATGTTTAATTCTCTCAGCACTTTCCATGCCGCATAGAAGTTCGCTTCATTGTGCTCGCCCTTCACTCTCGCCTTAGAGAAATCAAAACGAAACTCTTCCGGGAGATTTCCTTTCGTGAAATAACTCTTCTGAACCGGGTGATTCTTCACTTCCTCGAGATAGGGATTTTCCAGTCCCAGGATCAGGTGATCCTTCTCCGTCATATTTTTGAGCAAGCGGAACTTCGCCTTCGCATAATCATGAACAGCATCATAGCGCTCACTGTGATTGGGAACCAGATTGAGAATGAGACCGATGATCGGGTGAAATTCGTGAATCGTCTCAAGCTGGAAACTGGAAACTTCAATCACGGCAAAATCATATCTTTGTTTTGAAAGCGGAAGATCGCAATACGGAATGCCGATGTTTCCGCCACAGAAGACTTTTTTTCCGGCCTTTTTCAGGGCCTCAGCAATCATTGTGGTTGTCGTGGTTTTTCCGTTACTCCCGGTAATGGCAATGACCGGAACGTCCTTGCACTCTCTCCAGGCAAACTCAATCTCGGAAATGATCGGCACACCTTTTTCGACGGCCCTTTTGAGCGCGGGATGAGTGACGGGAATTCCCGGCGAAATAACGATCTCATCCATCTTGTGAAAGTGCTGGGCAAAATCCTCTTCCGAATAACACGAGCAGATCTCCACGAGCTTATCGAGATGCTCAGAGTGGTACCAGTCCTCAGGTTTCCCGCGGTTGACGGCATAGAGATCCTGACGAAGATCCTTCGCGAGCGCCACAGCGGCCTGACCAGATTTTCCCATCCCGAAAATGGCGACTTTATTTATCTTATCCATACTCTGTGTTATATCCTTTCTCCCAATGGACTACCGTAAACGCCTGAGAGAGATTGTCGATTTCATCAAACCTTACCAGAGAATCTGGCAAAACGAAATCATGCTCATGTATCCCGACCCTCTCGCCGGTTACCCTATGGATTGGCTCGAGGAACTGGCCGCGATCAAGGATAAGGCGTCACTCATCAGCTTAGAAAGAAAAGAAGTTCAGGGTCTTCTTCATCATCCGGAGCTCCTTGCTTTTTATGCGCGTCTGGAAGAGCTCTGCCGCCTCGATCAGTCTCCGGAACTGCCACCGATGCCTGCCACCAACGCCACCTGGCTCTACATGATCCCGAAAAAGATTTACGAAATAAAGCGCCTGGGTCCGTTGATCGATCACGTTTACCGGAAAGAAAATATCCAGAAGATTGTGGATATCGGCGGGGGCATCGGCCTTCTCGCTCAGACCATGAACAATGTGTACCACCACAAAGTCGTAAGCGTTGATCTTGATCCGGTCATGCAGGAAACCGGAAGAACCCGTCATGAAAAGAATGCGCAAGGGCCGCACAAAGTTGATTATCACAACATCAGGGTAAGTGCTGACGAACTCCGCTTCACCACTCTCCTCGATGATTCCACGATGACGCTTGGACTTCATACGTGCGGAAACCTCGCAAGTGACCAGCTGAAGGCTTCGGCCAAAGCAAAATCCAGGGCACTCATCAATCTCGGCTGCTGCTATCACAAGCTCGTTCCGGACACGCAGAACATCTCTGAGTTCACGAAGTCGATGGACGATAAATTCGTCATGACTCAGTTCGCACTCACTCTCGCTTCCCGCGCGCACCGGAAGATGGAAGAAAAAGATTATGACCTGAAGGAAAAAGTGAAGCTCTACCGCTACACCATTCACTTTCTCCTGCACGATGAATACGGAATAAAAAAAATCGCCACCCTCGGCAATTCCTCTCCGAAACTCTATGACGAAACCTTCGGTGTCTATGCTCTGGATAATCTAAAACGCATTGGAATTGAAATTAAGCACACGGAAGAAGAACTCAACGCTTACTTCCATGATCCCGCGAGGCAGAATCTCATCGCAAAAATGCTGGTCGCAGGCCTTCTCCGGAACACTTTCGGGAGACTCCTTGAGCTCTACATTCAGATTGATCGCGTGATCTTTCTTGAAGAGAACCATTACGAAGCAAAACTTCTGGAAATTTTTGAGGAACCGGTCTCACCGAGAAACATCGCGATCATCGCGACAAGACACTCTTAAGCCTTGCCTGAATTTCCGGCCATTCATCATCCAGAATACTGTAGATGTTCCTGTTGCCATCATCCGGTACGAGACCCGGAAGGAAACGCCATTTTCTCAGCATCCCTTCGAACGTGGCCCCTAATCTTTTCATGGCGTCGTTGGATTTAACGTTATCCGGATGAACAGAAAACTCCACGCGTTTTACTTTCATCACTTCAAACGCATACCCGAGCATGAGAAATTTCATCTCCGAGTTCACGAACGTTCTCTGCCACTGATCACTCACCCACGAAAACCCTATTTCCACTCTCGTGAAATTCTCTGTGGGATATTGAAAGACACTCATCCCGACAAACTCACCCTGATAGATCGCGGCAAGCGGAAGAGTTTCTCTTGCCAGGATTTTCTCAAAATAAGTCCGGAAGATTTCAGGTGTCGTAATATTTCTGGTTTGGGAAAACCATGTGGTGGAACTGATAAGAGCATTCGCCAGGGAAATAAGATCCTCCGCCTCAACTCTTTTCAGAGTCAGGCGGGGGCCATTCAAGTGTTCATATTGCCGGAAGGAGTAGCTCACTTAGGTCAGGTGGAAGACTTCTTTCATTTCCTGCTCGAGTAATTCCATCTTGTGCTTCATGTTCGGATTCGATTTATCCGCCGGGTCCAGAAGATAATTCAGAGGATCCGTTGGCTTTACCATGAGCTTGGTTTGCCAGATGTTATCGTTGTGGATGTTCAGGTCCTGGCGATAGTGGAATTTCTCAAGCGTCTCTTTCGGAATGAAGTCCTGGATCGAGTTGAAGTACTGATCGTTGTAAATTTTCTTCCCATTCGCAAGACGTGTATAACCGCGAACAACGTAATCGATGTAAACGACGTCGCATTCAAAGACATCGAACATGTAGTTCAGTGCTCTGAGCGGAATAATCTCCCCGCAAGTCGCAACATCGATGTCGAGTCGGAACGTGCAGATCCCTTCTGGATCCGAAGCATCGGGATAAGTGTGAGTTGTGATGTGGGATTTATCGAGGTGCATTTTCACGGCCGCCTGGCCTTGACTGCCCATCTCCCAGTTCCCTCCACCCTTGATGTCAGACATAAGGGTCATCGTCGATGCTCCAACCGGATCATAATCCTGAATCGATTCATTCAGAATATTGGCCTCGATGATCTTGCAGATGTTACGGGCAATATCGCGGATATTTTTCGCACAGAATTTGGTGTGGATGTACTGGATGTACTCCTGCTTCTGCTTTTCGTTCATAGCAATACAGAAATCGTAGATGTTGAACGAAAGGATCTTCGTCAGATTATTGAAGCCGGAAAGTTTAATGGTTTCTTGGTCCACCATATTCACCCCACCGTTAGAATTAGTATGAAAAGCTTTTATAGGGACTCAGGACTTTATTGGCAATAAAAAAAGGGCCCGAAGCGTTAAAACTTCGGACCCTTCATGAAATCTTAACTTAGATGAGACCGAGAGACTTCACAGCGTCTCTTTCGCCACGAAGTTCGTCGAGAGTTGCCTTGAACTTCTCCTGGCCGAATTCGTTATGTTTGATACCTTCCACGACTTTCACTTTTCCGCCTTCAGTCCGGCATGGGTAAGAGAAAATGAGTCCCTTATCAGCGCCGTATTCACCGTTGGAAGATAAGCACATGGAATATGTTTCGCCAGCTGCTGTATCGGTCACGAGGTTACGGATCCCATCAACTACTGCGTTAGCAGCAGATGCTGCTGAAGAAGCTCCGCGGGCCTTGATGATCGCGGCTCCACGCTGCTGAACAGTCTTGATGAAATCACCCTTGAGCCATTCGTGATCAGTGATCACGTCTGTCACGTGTTTTCCGTTGATCGTCGCATTGAAGAAATCCGGATACTGAGTCGCTGAGTGGTTACCCCAGATAGTGAGATTCTTCACCGCAGTGACATCAGTTCCCGCTTTGATCGCGAGCTGAGACTTCGCACGGTTCTCATCAAGAGAAGTCATCGCGAAGAATCTGTCTGAAGGAATGCCTTTGGCGTTGTTCATGGCAATCAGCGCGTTGGTGTTACATGGGTTTCCGACGACGAAAACTCTCACGTCACTCGCAGCACTCTTCTCAACAGCTTTCGCCTGAGCGGTAAAGATCCCGCCGTTGATTTTGAGAAGATCCGCTCTCTCCATTCCGTCTTTTCTTGGCACTGAACCTACGCAGATAACCCAGTTGGCATCTTTGAAGGCCGTATTGAGATCACTCGTCAGAACGATATTTTTAAGATTCGGAAATGCGCAGTCTTCAAGCTCCATCGCAACACCTTTCAGTGCCGGAAGAGCAGCTTCGAGCTCAAGAAGCTGAAGATCCAGATCAGTTTCTGTCCCGAACATTTGTCCGGAAGCGATTCTGAAAAGAAGGGCATATCCAATTTGTCCGGCAGCACCTGTGACGGCGACTTTTACTCTTTTACGGGCCACGCAAAACCTCCATGAAGACAGATAAAATATTGGGCTTATTATATGGGAAAGCCCTTCTTTTCTCACCCTTTTATTCGCCTTCACTGGACAAATTCTTTGGGTGAAGCATAGTATAAAGTCTTAAAACAGATTTATCTGGAGACATTGTGAGCGAACCGCAGGGAAATTCTCAGCAAAGTGGTAGCGGCGGAGGCGGCGGAAGACGCCGGCGTCGTGGTGGCCGCGGCGGCGGAGGAAATGGCGGTGGGAATCGTGATCAATCTGCTCGTCCACAGGGTCAGGGACAGCCTCAGGGACCACGCCCTCAAGGTCAGAACCAGTCACAAGGTCCTCGTCCTCAGGGACAAAACCAGAATCAGCGTCCTCAAGGCCAGGGACCGCGTCCACAGAATCAGCAAAGACCTCAGGGTAACTCTGCCGAGAACCGGAACCGCAACCAGCAGTCAGGTGCCAGAAACCGCAATCGTCACGGACGCCCACTCACGACTAATCAGGTTCTCGTCAAATACGACAATCTTCTGGAACAGCATCTGATCACCCGACGTAAATACTTCGAGTATTTTAACCGCGTAGACGATCGCCAGCTGAGACGCCTCGAAAAGAACTTCTACGACTCTGTAGAGCATTTAAGACGATTTGAGGCGAATCTGGAGCCCTGGCAGCGGGAAGCTCTGGAAAAGCGCAAAACAGAGCGCTACGTGATTGATGCCACCTATTCGCTGAATCGTGGTCTGGATCCCCTCGCTCCTCAACCGATTGAAGTTGCTCCTGAAGAGATTGAAGACCCTCATTTCAAAGATTCTCAGAAAGAAGCTTTCGTTGAGTACAAAGAGGATGATGAAGAATCGATGGGCACTTACGAAGATTATCTCAAATACAAAGGCCAGGCTTAACGGCAAAAAAAAGGCTCCTTACGGAGCCTTTTTTTTTATCAAGATGCGTTTTGAAAAAGATGATTAAGCGTCTGTGCCAGTAGCGGCGAAATGAGTTTCAGTTTCCACTGTCTTCTCTTTCTTCGTCGTCTTCAGATTATAGAGATAGTTATTGAGGGTTTCTTCCTGGTCTTTTAGGATCGCCTGCTTGAGTTCCTCTGCGGGGATATCAAGAACCTCTGAAACTTTACGGAGCATCTTCAGAGGGATGTTACAAAGCGCGCGTTCAACGTTAGAAATGAACTGGCCATTTTTATAGCCAAGAAGATGAGAGAGTTCTGATTGCGAATAGCCTTTTGGATGATTCATTCTTTTTGTACGAATAAGATGAGCGATATTCTTAAAGCAACGCATGTGAGGAACTCCAAATTGTTGAGGCGAGATTGAAAATAATAGTCATTTTTCCTAGAATGTCATTCGTCATTCGCAAAAAACTTATTCACAATCTTATCGGCCAAATCGATTCAAAACTAACCGGGAAAATTTTTATTTTATGAAACTCATTTCGTGGAACGTTAACGGTATTCGCTCTGTGCACAATAAGGGATTTCTCGAATGGATCACTCGGGAATCGCCGGATATCTTATGCCTACAGGAGACGAAGGCTGATATATCTCAGTTTCCCCCCTCTATACTCGAGCTTGAACATTATACCTGCCACGCAAGTTCAGCGGTAAAAAAAGGTTATTCAGGTGTCGCCACTTTAAGTCGCCAGAAAATCCTTGACACGAAAAAGGTTGAAAAAGAGGAATATGATTCCGAAGGGCGAGTGCTTATTCACGAGCTAAAAGATTTTTTCCTTTTAAATTGCTATTTCCCGAATGGTCAGCGTGATCACAAAAGAGTTCCGTTTAAACTCGCTTTCAGTGACTTCGTCCTCGATAAAATGAACGAACTCCGGAAGAAAAAGCCCATCATCATCACAGGTGATTTCAATACTGCTCACAATGAGATTGATCTCGCTAATCCCAGGACGAATAAAAACACCACGGGATTTCTTCCACACGAACGCGCGTGGATGGATAAATTCATGGCCGAAGGCTACGTCGATATTTATCGTCACCTTCATCCGGATCAGGAAGGCGCGTACACTTGGTGGAGCCAGATGAATCCCAGTATCCGGGAAAGGAATGTGGGCTGGCGGATTGATTATTTTTTTGTCAGTGAAGAGCTGGTGAAGAAGGTAAAAAGCGCAGAGATCCTGGCAGACGTAAGAGGTTCAGATCACTGTCCGGTGATGCTAACTCTTAAGTAGTTCCCGCACACTTTCGATCAGTGCGAAAAAATCGAGTGGCTTGGTCAGTATGAGATCGCAGCCGGCGTTTTTTGTCTCCTGCTGGGATTTCATATCACCAGAGACAAGGATAAATTTCCCGGTGAACTTATTTTCTACACGGGCGCGGGCAATGAGATCGATTCCGCAACCAGATGGCATCCTGACATCGGAAATAATGAGGTCGTAATTTTTCTTACGAATAAGTTCGAGGGCCTTTTCCATGCTCCCGGCGGTATCCAGCGGGATATTCTCATCCTCAAAGAAAGTCGACGCTAGTTCCAGCAGATCTTTCTCATCATCAACGTAAAGGATTTGCATATTTTTTGAGTCTATCTGAAAACTTCCCGATTATCCGGATTCGCTCTTAAAACCGGGTTCTGCACTGGATACCTGAACGGAGCAATTTTCACAAGACGGAGCTATGCCAAGATTCCGCGCCGGTCAAAAACAGTGTGGCCCTTAAGGAAGACACCATTAACGATGTCTTCATACTTTTCCCGTTCGTAGAAATAAGGGGAGAGCATGGATTCCAAAGTCTTCTCAGCATTTTCGCGAGCGGAGTCATGCATCGGAACGACGATGAAGCTGGCTTCTTTTCCAGGATTAAGATTTCCTGTTTTTTTTCCAACCCCAAGAATTTCTGCCCCCGCGAGAGTGGCTCGGTAAAGGGACTTAATGTAGGTCGCTTCTTCCACGCCAGTGTTCCGATTCTGATCCACAAAACTTCTCATGACATCGAACATGGAAAGAAAGGGTCCTCCCCCGATATCTGATCCGAGTGACCAGCGGACACCCGCTTTCTCAATCATGCGGAAGTCAAAAAGACCTGAACCAAGACCGAGTTGTTCGTGAGGAGCATTCGAAGTTGGACAGTGAATGACAGCAGTTTCTGATTTCTTCAGGACTTTGAGTTCCTTCGGAGAAAGGTGTATCCCGTGACCCATAAGAGATTTCTTTCCCAGCATCCCGGTTTTCTCATAGATCTCTGTATACGAACTCACGTCTTCAAATCCCGGCATTTCACGATAAAGCGAAAGAACAAAATCGATTTCCTGAGGAGTTTCAGACAAGTGAGTCTGCTTGAAGCAACCTGCTTTATCTGCGAGGCGACTTCCCTCTTTCATCACTTTCGGAGTGGTGGTGATGGCAAACCTTGGGGTGAAAGAATGACGTTTCCCGAATTTTTTAATAAGCCGCTTCGTGAGAGAAAGTGATTCGGTTTCGGATTGTGTGAGATTCTTCGGTGAATTCATGTTCATGAGAACATTTCCGATCACAAAGTCCCCTTTCACATATTTCATCGCCGCTTCGACGGCGTGCTCGTGAACGGAGCTATAGCAAGCACCACCTATCGTCCCGGTGCGTGCCAGTTTCTCAAAAAAGCCTTTCGCTTTTTTCTCTGCGTAGCCTTTGTTCTTATATTTTGCTTCGGTGGGGAAAGTATATTTTTCGAGCCACG
>CANGAC010000024.1 GCA_947451425.1 Bacteriovoracaceae bacterium
CACAGCGAAGGAAATCCCTTAAAAGGGTGCATTGTAATTTTTTTGCCTGATTTTCTTCGAGGGGATCAGGATAGACGACCTTAAAGGTGATGTATGTCACGGCCTCGCTTACATGAAAGTCTTCGTGCGCTTTTTGAGCACAAAAATCCCGAGCTTCTCACAGCACTCCTTCGTCACGAAGACTTCGCGGACTTCCTGAAGCTGCATGGCATTTCCGAAGGCGAAGGTGAGTTCGTTCAGGCCTTCATTCACAAATCTTTTTCCCACGAATACGAAGTCACTCACCAGGAACAATTAGAGTTCTTAGGCGACGCTGTCCTTCAGCTCATTCTCACAGAAGAACTCTACGAGCGCTTCCCTCTGGAAAGCGAAGGAAGACTCTCAAAACTCAGAAGCTCCATGGTGAACGAAGCGTCTCTGGCGACACTGGCCCGGGGACTTAAGCTGAATGAACTCATTCTCGTAGGCAAGGGAGAGTTCCGGAAAAATCTTTTTGATCAGGACACAGTTCTCGCCGATACCTTCGAGGCGATGCTCGCCGTGATCTACCGGAAAAACGGAATGGATTTCACCCGCGAGTTATTTTTCAGCTGGCTTGATCTGTATCTCCCGGGAGTCTTTGAAAGTGATTTGAAAAACTTCGACTGGAAATCAAAACTCCAGGAAGCCACTCTCGCCAAATATAAGTCTCTTCCCAAGTACACGGCCATTGAAAAAGGCCAGGGCTTCCTGGTGGAACTCTGGGTAGAAGGGAAGAAAATTACAGAAGGTACCTATCCCAGCAAGAAATCCGGTGAAAAAGAACTCGCAGAAACAGTTTTAAAAAATGGTCTCATTTAGGAGTCGACATGCTTTTTGAAAACCAACATCCCCTGAACAAATCCATCATGATTGCAGTCCTGGGAAAACCGAACGTCGGAAAATCTTCGTTCATCAATCATCTTCTGGGTTTTGACCTGACGATCGTCAGTAATCTTCCTCAGACCACGAGAAACCAGTTCCACTGCGCTTTCACGATTGACCGGACGGAAGTCGTTCTCGTCGACACTCCGGGTATCCACGGCAGTAATCAGGAACTCAATAAGCGCATGAACGGTCAGGCGCAGATGGGTGCCGAGGGCGTAGATATCAACTTCGTTCTCCTTGATCTCACAAAACACATCATGGGTGAGTTCCGGGATTTTCTGAAGAACTTCGAGCACGAGCTCTCGCGCACGTGGATCATTTTCACCAAGGCCGATCTGGTTGATGTCTCGACGTTTGACTTCGCTAAGATTCTCACCGAGCTGAAAACGCTCAGCCCGAGCATTGAAAAACATTTCGTGATCAGTTCGAAGAATGGTCATAACATCCACGAACTCACCGGTGCGATTCAGGACGCTGCCCAGTCGGCGATGCATTTGTATCCGAGTGGGGACGTTTCCAACATGAATGAAAGATTCTTCGCGACGGAATATATCCGCGAGCAGGCGTTCAAGCTTCTGAAGGAAGAGCTCCCTTACGAGATCGCCGTAGTAATTGATGAATACAAGGATGTCAGAAAGCCTGACGGAGAAACTCCGGAAGCGCACATCTCCGCATCGATCCTCGTGAACCGTCCGTCTCAGAGAGCGATCGTCGTTGGTTCGAAAGGCTCAGTGATTAAAGAAATCGGCATGCAGGCCCGGAAAAAAATCGAGGCCATGACTCAGGGGAAAGTTCACCTGAACCTTCACGTGAAAGTCTCGCCGAAGTGGTTTAATAACAATTTTGTCTTAGATGAGATCGGTCTTCCGCGTACGCAGAAGAGTGCCCGCGTCTGGAGGGCCAAGAAATGAGTACCAGATCAATGGTGGTCTCCATCATCGGAAGACCAAACGTCGGAAAGAGCACGATCTTCAATCGTCTCATGAGAAAGCAGTACCTCGCCATGACCCACGATATGCCGGGAGTTACGCGCGATCGTCACTACGGCATCATGGTGATGGAAGAAGAGCGTGAAGGTGAGACGAAAAAAGAAGAAGTGATCCTCGTTGATACCGGCGGATTCTACCCGGAAAAAATTGACATCGATCCGAGCCGGAAAAAGAACAATATCGATCCGTTCTTTAATATCATGGCCGATCACGCGAAACTCGCGATCGACGAATCAGATCTCGTTCTCTTCGTGGTTGATGTCCGCGAAGGACTTCTTCCGTTTGATGAAATGATCATGAGCTACATTCGCTCGGCCAAGAAGCCGGTGTGGCTTCTCATTAATAAATTCGACACGGAAAAGCAGGAAGGCGATCAATACGACTTCTATAACCTGGGTCTTGAAGAAGAGGAAATGCTCCAGCTTTCAGCTGAGCATAACCGCGGCTTCTATGACCTCCGAGAAAAACTCTTCAACCGCGCTATCCAATTCCGCTCGACGGAAAAAGCAAAAGAAGAAGCGCAGTATCTCCAGATTGGTGTTCAGCCCCGGCATGATGTGGTTTCATCAATTGCGATTATCGGTGCTCCGAACGCCGGGAAATCAACGCTCCTGAACTGCTTAGTCGGTGCCCAGAGGGCACTCGTTTCCGAAATCGCCGGCACCACAGTGGATCCGATTGAAGGCTACATCGATCTTTATTTCGGGCCGGACGTTGATATCTTAAGTTCCATCACGAACCAGTTCCGGAAAGACACGGAGACGATCTTCGAGGAAATGAAGACGCTCGCGGAAGAAGGAAAGATCGTCGATTACGCTCTGGACGACGAAGAAGACCTGACCGAAGAAGAGAAAAAAGTGTACGTCGAGTTCGGCCAGGAAACTGAGCACACTTTCTATGACGATAAGGACGGCGACGTTGAAGGCTCTTCGGACTTCGAGTTTGATGAATCAAAAACCGGTGACGATTACTTCAATGAAAAAACGATCATGAAGGAAATCGAGCTTGGGTGGAACGCTCCGGCCTCTGAACCGATTGCGGACCTTGAGCACGTGGCGTTTGTGAACCGCTGGCGCTCAGTGAAACTCGTGGATACGGCGGGGATCCGGAAATCAAAACTCGTGGAAGGATTTATTGAGACACAAAGCGTGTACCGCTCACTTCGTTCGATCTCGGAATCCGACATCGTTCTTTTCATGGTGGATGCGACTCTCGGGATCACTCACCAGGACAGAAGACTTCTTGATATCGCTCTTGAGAAGGGGAAATCCCTCATCATTTGCCTCAATAAAATCGATCTTCTCCGCGAAACTTTCAGTGACGTGAAAAAGAAAAAAGAATGGCTCCTTGATCTCGAGGACTCGATCCCGTGGCTCAAGTTCTGCCAGCTCATCACGATTTCTGCGCAGAAGAACCGGAACATCAATTATCTGCGCGAGGCCCTGAAGCGCACAGTGGTGATCCGGAATAAAAAGATCCCGACGTCTCAGTTGAACCGTTGCCTCACGTCTCTCACCGACCAGAATCCAGTCGTCGTGAGACGCACCAATGGTGTCCGTTTCAAGGTGAAATACGCGTCGATGCTCAAGTCATCCCCGCCGACCTTCCTCCTTTTCAGTAACAAGTCCCAGGGAATTCCGGAAAACTATAAGCGCTATCTCATCAATGGACTCCGGAAGGAATTCAATCTGACGAATACGCCGGTTCACCTGATTTTCAGGACCAGTACCGACATTGAAAGAAGAATGAAAAAAATTGAGAAGAAATCGAAATCGACTTAAGGAAAGGGCCTGCGAAAGCGGGCCTTTTTTTTACCAGGTGAAATTATAGCTGATGATGATGGAAAGAGCATTTCCGGTGAGATCTTCAAACCCATAGGTACTTCCCGCGAGCCCCGGAACTTTCCGGTAATCCTGCGTGTACTTGTCGAAGAAATTCACGACGTGAAAGAGAAACTCCACGCCGACGTAAGCTTTCTTGAGTTCCACCGGGAATTCGAGACCGGCACCTACACCTGAACCGATACCGCCGCCTTTTTGCTTCTGGAATTCCGGGCGATCCACGAATTTATTTGTCTGATACCAGTATTCCACGCGGCCGATGAAATAAGGATTGGAATAAGTAATCGCTGTTCCAAGATCTGCGGTGTCGACGTAATACTTATAGCCAACAAAAACCCGGGTCATGTCCGTCTGAACGGCGCCGACGTTTTTATCGCGGTACTGGTTGGTCTTCGTATCAAGGACCATCGTGTGCTTGGAGTATTCCACACCAATCTGGATCGCCTGCTGGAAATCCATGAAGTAGTTGGTGGAAAGATGGAACGTAGGGTGATTGTCGTCGTAGGCATTCCCACGGTTTCCGGTGAAGGTCGTGAATCCGCCCCCGAGGTTCACGGAGAAAAAGCGCCCGTAACGGTAGAAGCGCTCATCCTCCAGAACCTGAGAAGCTTCTAAGTCTTCGTTGAAATCGGAAAAGATATCACTGCTTCCGGAAACATCATCGTCCAGCTCTTCGCTGATCTGCTCGAGCCCCTGGGCCATCGCCAGGAGGGGAGAGAGAAGGAGAAGAATGAGGAAAATTTTTTTCAGCATGTTTTAAAGGTAAAAGTGAACAGCTGCCTTGAGGAACTGGTCCCCCAAAGTCTGGAAGCTGTTTCCTCCCTTCGGATCGGTATTCCGGGCGGAAAGCCCGAACTCAAAGCTGAAGCCGATACTCTCAAGACCCTGGAAATGAAATTCCGTCCCGAGAGTTCCGTCGACCTGATAGCCGGTTTTCGTTTTGTCGGTCGCGGGGTCAACGTAGTTTTGAGTCGCGAGAAGTCCCGCGAGATAGAAATTGAGCTGTGGTTCGTCAAAAATGATGCGGTAGAACTTAACTCCCGCCCCATAGAGAGTGGCATCCTCATTGGACTTAAATCCAAGGAGCCCACCGATAGCGAAGGTTTTGGTCTGCTGAACTTTCAGAGAAATCGCAGGAATTCCGTTCGCCAGCTGATTCGTGAAACCTACTCCCATCCGTCCGCGTAAGTCGGCAGCCATGGCGAGGGTTGGGAGGACCGCGATGATCAGGATAAAAATTTGTTTCATAGAATAAGTCTAGGGAATCGTTTGAGCTTTGACAACGCTTCCCGACGCGATTTAAACTTCTTTGGAATCAAGAACGCCAAAAGGAAATCTCACATGAGTGATGCAACTCAGACACCGACTCTCGAGCAAACTCTTAATCGTACGGACTTCGGTCACTTTATGTACGAAAACAGAAAACCATTTTTCGGCGCGCTCATTGCCGTCGTCATCTGCATTCTCGCTTTCCTCGGTTGGAGACAGTCTCAGGAAGCAGGGGCGATCGAAAGATCCGTGAAAGTTTTCGAATTCCAGTCAAAAGAATGGACGGATGCCAAGGCCGGAAAACTCACTCCTCAGGAACTCACGACAAAATTCAATGCACTTCCCGCTGATATTCAGGCCACTCCGGTGATCGTTCCGGTGGCCCTCGAAATCGGGAAATTTCTTTTTGAGAAAGGTGCTTATGCTGAAGCCGACAGCGTCCTGTCAAAAGTGGATGTTTCGAAAAACCCGATGGGGAAATTTTTCGTCGGCATGCAGAGATACGTCATCCTCGAAAAACTCGGGAAAACTGACGAGGCCATCACAACTCTCGAAGAAATCTTAAAGCAGGAAGGAGGATTCATGAATCCTCTCGTGGCTGTGGAACTTGGCCGCCTCTACCTCACGAAAGGGGAGAAAGGAAAGGCCCAGTCTCAGTTTGATTACGTCGTTTCCACTTATCCGAACGATGAGCACGCGAAACTCGCGAAGCTCTATCTCGCTCAGATGTCGAAATGAAGTTTGCTTTCCTTCTCATCCTTCTCCTTGGTTGTGCTCAGTTAAAACAGCAACTGAAGGCGCCGGAGAAGGAAACCCGCTTTTTCCACGTCTCCTGGGCAAAAAACCTCGATCCTGGATATGAATCCGGAAATCTTCCTATTGGCCTGGGTGCCACACGGATTTTTCAGGACATTGTTTACATGGGAAGTGCTGACGGAGTGATGAATGCCTACGATGTGGAATCGGGCCGCGTCCTCTGGTCAAAAGATGAGAAGACTCAGCTTGGTGGGGCGGTGGAATTTTTCAAAGATCACATTGCCTACGGTGGGATGAGTGGACGGCTTTTTGTCCGCCACTATCTTTCGGGCGCCCTGAAATATGCCATCGATCTCGGAGCTCCGATTGAGAGCGCTCCGTTTTATTTTAACGAAAGACTCTTTGTTTATCTTCGCGGTCATCAGCTGGTGCATCTCGATGCCGAGACCGGAAAAATCCTCTGGGTTTATCGCCGGGCCGTTCCGATTACGACCACTCTTCAGCGAACGACCAGACCGCTGGTTCTCGGAAATAAAGTCATCGTGGGATTTGCTGATGGATACTTAGGTGCGCTTTCCCTTCAGGAAGGGATTCTCATCTGGGAAACCAGGCTCGTGGATAACTCGAAATTCATCGACGTGGATCTCAATCCCATTCAGGCCGGCGGAATGATTATTTCCGGGTCTCCTTCGGGACTTCTCATGGCCGTGAATCCGGAAAGTGGGGCGATTGCCCGTTCCTATCCGGTGAGTGTTCAGGCGCATCCGTTCCTTAAGGGAGAGCAGCTCATTCTGGGAACCAATGATGGGGAAGTTCTTCTGATGGGTCTGGGCGGCGAGATATTAAAACGCGCTAAGATCTCAAAGCAACCTGTGAGTGCCGTTACCTGGTGGAAAGATCATATCGTTGCCGCTAGTTTTGACGGGATGTTACGGGCGGTTGACCCTTTGACCATGAAAGTCGTCGATCAATTTGCCATGGGAAATAATCTTTCGGCAGTGTATTCGGACATCGTTATCACGCCGGATTATATGTCGCTGTACTCCTCCAGAAACCGCCTCTATCTTTTCCAGTAAACGCGACCAATCTAAAAAAACATGACTTTTGTACTCTGACTTTGCAATTCCGGCTTTGTGCTTGATAGCATGCCTCATCTCTTGGCCTTGGAGGCCAAACCTTACGAAGGATTGTTCATGAAACATATTTTTCTTACTGCTCTTTTTGCTTTTCCCCTTATCTCAAATGCCAGCATAAAAATTGAAGAAGAACTCTATCTGCCGGATCAGAATCCTGAAGTCGTCAAAGAGCTCGCTCTTACGGGTTCCGTGATCATCGATCACGTAGGATCACAGGGCTTCGAACTTTACGGCGAGACGGGACTCAAGTCTTATCTCGATCAGAAAGGGATTCTTTATTTTGATATGAAGGATCTGAACAACAAAGTTTTTGCGGATTTCCCGACTCACGCGGATCTTACGAAAAAACTTCAGGCCGCCGTGGCAAAACTTCCGGGTAAGATGAAACTCTTCTCGATCGGTAAATCCGGCATGGGCCAGGAACTTTGGGTCGTGAAGATTTCCGACAACGTGGAAACGGATGAAACAGAACCAGAGTTCAAATATATTTCCAGCATGCACGGGGATGAAATCGTTGGCCGCGAGCTCACGACAAATCTCATCGAAGAAATCGCTGACAAGTACGGCAAAGATAAAACGATCACAGACCTCGTCGACAACACTGAGCTCTTCATCATGCCGTCGATGAACCCGGACGGATCAAAACTCAAGCAACGTGCGAACGCTGCCGGGGTAGATCTTAACCGGAACTATCCAGACTGGAGCGCCGGAGCGACGAACTCCGCGGCTGCAGTCGCGATCGAAAATAAAGCGATCATGGCCCTTCACGATGCCCGTCAGTTTGCCCTTTCTGCGAACTTCCACGGTGGATCGATTGTGGTGAACTATCCATGGGACGCTACTTATGATCGTCACCCGATGGATGCCTTCATCCAGGAACTTTCTTCGGTGTACGCAGACCTCAACCCGGAAATGAGAAACTCTTCAGAGTTCCACGGCGGTATCACCAATGGTGCTGACTGGTATGTGGTGAAGGGCGGGATGCAGGACTGGTCATACTTCTATCACAATGACCTTCAGGTCACGATTGAACTCTCTCACACGAAATATCCCAGCTATTCTGATATCCCGGGATTCTGGAGCAGTAACCGTGATTCCATGTACGCGTACATGAAGCAGGTTCATCGTGGTGCCGGTTTCAAACTGGGTCGCGCTGCTGTGACAGGAACTGTGGCGATCAAGCAGACGTCACCGGTTGCCAAAGACATGGGAAGCTATTCGTTTAAAAATTCTGAGTTCTACAAAGTGCTTCCGGAAGGGGAGTACGAGTACACTGTGACAGAGAAAAACGGGACACCGAAATCACTCACTGTCCGCGTGGAAGAAAACGTCATCCGCTCGAACGGAAACTACGTCTCGCTTAAGTAAGCTTCAAGATAAATTCAAATTCCTGAGAGGTAACCGGCAAAATCGAAAGCCGGTTGCCTCTTTGTAAAAGCCGCATTTCCGAAAGTTCTTTTTCCTTCTTCAATTCTTCCAGCGTAATCACCCGGGGCAGGTCCTTCTCAAAGGACACATCCACGAGGATCCAGCGGGGATTTTCCTTCGTTGCTTTCGGATCAAAGTACTCGGACTTTTTATCGAACTGAGTGGGGTCAGGGTAAGGCGCGGAGGCCACCTTGGCGATGCCTGCAATGCCCGGAATCTCACAGCTTGAGTGATAGAAGAAGATCAGGTCTCCCTTCTTCATATCGTCTCTCATGAAGTTTCTCGCCTGATAATTCCGCACCCCGGACCAGGGTTCGGTTTTCTTTTTCTTGAGATCAGAGAAGGAGAAGACGTCGGGTTCGGATTTCATCAGCCAGTGTTTCATGTCTCTATATTGGACAAGAAGACACGGTTAATCAAGTTCCAGATTCCCTCTCCGATGAGAAGTCTGAGGTGAACTATGAAATATTCCATGCTGGCGATGACTCTCACTCTGATTTCCTGCTCGCACATGAAGCAGGAAAAAGTCGTGCAGTTTCCTTACGCTGAGGAATTAGTGGAACGAGTTCAGAAAGTTGCCGTGAGAGCACCCGCCTCAGAGCTCTCCGTGAAAGAAGAGAAATCTCCCCGGCGCACCTATTTCGTCACACTTTATCATCAGTACTTAACTTTCTCCCAGTACCTCGGGAAAGAAAGTCAGGTGAATTTCTGTCCGCAGTTTCATCACGATAAGATTGAGACCGAGGCCATCAGTGTGCCGAAGGTGACGTTCTATAAAAATCCCAAAGTCGATGTCCAGGGTCGCGCGTTTTTTCCGGAAGTCGTTTTCCGCGGAAAATTTTCTCTGGAAGAATACCATGCTGATCTCGGAAGTGAGCTTACCGTTCTCTGCGAAGAAGGTGTCAGCGATAACTTTTATAAGTTCGATAACCTCATCACTCACTACGCTGACAAGGCCTCTTTTCATAACAACACGAAGGCGATGGCGTCGATCCTGAAAATTCCGGTCTTCGCGAATTTTTATCTTCTGAAAATGATGGATACAGAAAAGAAGCAGAGCTTTTCTCACCCGGAAGAAAAGCGCTTCATTGAACTCACGCGCACGCACTGGTTTCCGGCCTACATCAAGGAAGCCGGGAAACGCAGGAATTCGTTTCTCGATAATAAGCTGGTGAAGAGGTGAGTATGAAATCTATAAGCTTTATCCTTCTTTCTCTCACCTTCGCTTCTTCCTGCGGGAAAATAGACGTCTCCCAGACTGGTGTAGGACAAGTTCGTTCATCGGTCCCTCAGGCGATTTCCACTGACGATGTCGTCGTGTACGACCGGATCTGTGAAGCTTTGACCAGGAAAGGAGTCCTTTACGGGGCCTCGATTCCGGCACCAGTAACTTTCAATCTGGACCGTCAGGATTGTGACGGTGTGAATTCCGGACCCGTTGATCAAACAGTAATTGTCGAGGCTTCAGGTGGAGGCTTCCAGTATCGGGTGCAGGCGACGAATGCTGCCTTCGTTTTTCCTAACGTCGAAACTTCTTCTTCAGGAATTATGCAGCCCTTTTGCGGGGCCGCTCAGAATCCCGTGACTAAACAAAATGGCGACGCTATCTGGATCACCCGTTCCGTCTCTCAGGGGGATTGTCCCACTCTTTCCAATGAAGAATGTGTAGGATTTGAGACTGGCAGCCCTACCGGCGGCACCAACGAATTCCGCATTCACACGCGTGAGCTCGTCCGTTTCAACACGCTCAGAACTTCTTCCCGCTACGGACTTTTCACTTATCGCAAGGCCGTCTCAAACATTGGTTGTAGTGACAAAAAATTGTCATCATCAGTTTCGGCGATACTTAAGTAAATAACTCTTGCAGGTCCTTTCCTCTTTTTGAAACAATCGGAACAACACACACACTGTTCCGGAGGTTTTCATGAAGACAACTCTCTTCAGTTTCGCCCTGTTTTTTTCTCTCGTCGCTTGTAACAACAACGACGTTTCCAAAGTCAATGAACCGGGGAATGTCCGTTCCTTCAACCCGCTGAGAGTGGAAGACACGTCGGCGCTCAAACTCGCCCTCAATGAAGTCTGCGGTGTTCTCGAAGAAAAAGAGCGCGGCCTCGATGATTACGTGGGCCGCGAGATGTTCTCCTTCGATTACCAGGAAACTGATTGCTCTGACCGTCCTGCCGTTTCTAAGAGAAAAGACGTTTTCGTGACGAAAGTTGCGGGGAAATATGAATTCCAGAACGAAGAAAGCGATTTCGGCCTTCCGGAAGTTGAGACGTATACAACGGGTCTTCTCAAAGAAGTCTGCGGAAGCCTCAATGATCTGAAAAACCCGATGCGTGCTTCGGCCTCTTCGCAAACGGCGATCGAAGTCAGATCGACGGAAACCGGCAATTGCAGAAACGATGGTTCGCACATGTGCCTCCTCGTCATGAGAGGGAGAATCGGAACTGATGGGGAAAGTTTCGAAGTGGGCGAGAGCGCTCTCGTGAGTTTCCAGACGGCCCGCGGACATCGCGCGGGTTTCTACGCCTACAAATCTGTGAAGAGCTACGGATCCTGCGCGAGCGGAAAATTCAGAACAAAGACGGCGCGCCTTCTCTAAGCATTGCAGCCGGCGTGGAGCCTGATCACGACCGGCTTCTGAATATCCTCATCCCAGATTGATTTACAAAAAGTCGCCCCGAATTCTTTCGGGGTTTTCTTTTCCTTGTCCTCTGGACAGGGAACGTATTCACGCTTTGATTCCCATTCAGAGAGCCTCGTGAAATCTGCTTCCACAACAGACCAGTTACCCCCCGGTGAGATCTTCAGCATAAAAAAGAAATCGTCTTCTTCACGAACGATGTGAAGGGATTGATCCTTAATAAACAGCGGCTGGTCATCGATCGGGATGAGATAGTCCTTGCTCCCGGCCGGGAAAAAAACTTTCACCGGCTGAGGAATGAAGAGTTCCCCGACGGGAACTTCGATCTGGGCCTGATCACGCCAGATGAGAGCTTTGTCTTTTACGATTGACCGGACGAAGGCGTGACCCCGGAGAACGCGTTTCTCTTCGAGTCGCGGATTATGTTCTTTGCAAGGTGAATTGAAATACAGGGGGCGAAACCCCTGTTGAGATTTTTTGTAGGTATAAAATTCCACCGGAATTCCGGCCTTTTCCCTGAAGGCTTCCACAGCAGCTGTTTTATTCGCGACAGAAGTCTCAGAATTTTTCAGGTTCCTGGTCAGATCCTGCCAGCGCTGGAGCTGATGTCCCATCACCTGATCACACTCGGAATTTGCCGGGCAACCCTTGTTATGATGCTCGAAATCCTCCAGTGATTTTGGTTCACCCATCACTTTAATCTCGGGAGTAGCTGATCCGAGTGCCGGAAAAAGAAAGAAGAGAAGGAAATAGTGAAATCTCATGCGTGGTCCTACGTTTCCAAAGCTGTTCTTTTATTATAGACTCAAATGAATTCGTTAAATCAGGAGGAAACATGAAAAAGCTGAAAAAGTCGCGTCCCGCAAAGAAGGCCAAGAAGAATAAGAAGAGCGGATTGAAGCTCAAGCGTCTGGCGCGTAAGAAGAAACTTCTCAAGAGTCACAATAACTAATTAGTTTTCATAGTGATGATAAAAAAAGGGCCCCTCGAGGGCCCTTTTTTTATGCCCTGCTATATCTTGTTGCCTGCCAATTATTTGACGACAAAAAATACTAGATCTTGTGTTTTAGATTTGACGGGTCGTCACTTTGACGGTTTGATGGATGTATAAGCTCTTTTCAAAAAGAAACTTAAATCCTGCACACACACTATAAAGGCCCCGAATGGGGCCTTTTACTTTTCCCTCTACTGACAGTTCGCTTGATTGAGATATTCCCTGCCCCGGAAGACCACAGCTTTCATGTATTCATACTTTCCCGGGCAATGGTCACGGAGAGAGGCGGGACTATAGCGGTAAGCCGCGACGGTCTCTGCGAAGTCTTCGTCGGGATCGGTGGAACCGTAATTACTTACGGCGCAGAACTGAGAGGACTTTTCCCATTCTTCACCGGTTTTGATCCAGCCGGCAGTTTCAAGGAAGCGGGGTGATCCATCGAGATTTCCCAGATGGTGAGAGATGTTATGGGCCATCTCATGAAAGACCACGTACTGGCGCGACGGAGAGCTTTTCTCCGACCATCTGTCGTAAAAATTCATCAGCGAGTCGGCCTGAGTGTTTCTGTCCTGATGAAAAGAGGGAAGTTCTCCGCGGTGATAATGGACGATCTGCTGGTTCGGGCGTCCGGCCCTGATGAGCTCGGGTGGAAGATCGCCGAGACCCATGAGAACATCGTCGAGCTCGCGGTCCGTGAACCGCGAGGAATTTACAATCGAATGCTCTGAAGAGTTCAGATCGTAGTGGAGTTTCATGTAAAGCATCTTCGAGGCCATGGTTCCCCAGATGTTTTCCATGGCACAAAGAACTTTTTTGCAACTCGCGGGGATGGGGTAAATGGAAAGATTAATCTGCGACTCAGGCAGGAGTCTGTCACCGAAAGGAGTCCGCATCGTCGTCAGTTCACGGAAGGCCTGGATTAACTCCGGTCGTTCATTCTGGAGTTCCACGCCATTGACCGATTCCGATCTCGCTGGTGATGAGAAGGAATTGAAAAGTGCATTCATCGTCGCAGGCGTGGGAATTCCCTTCCGGCAGTTGGCACCAGAGACTTCCTGCACACTCGCCGCATTCCACGAGACATAGCGGTTAATTTCCAGAAGAGGAGACAATTCCTGAGGAAGATAAGCGGGAGCGCAGTTTTCCTGGGTGAACGCGGAGAATGAAAGGAGAAGAAAAAACAGCGCCTTCATTTTTTCTTCTGCGTGCCTTTGAAGGCCTTCTTGTGTTCCACTCTGAGTTTGGCGTTTTCATAGCGGCGAAGTTCATCCTCTGATTCCGGAGAGAGACCCGGCACTTCCACCGGGCGTCCGAGATCGTCGAGGGCGACAAACGTGAGATAGGCCTTCGTCGTCTGGCGGGATTCTCCGGTGTACGGATTTTCTGACGTCACCTTCACGCCGACGATCATCGATGTTCTTCCGACGAAATTCATCGAGGCCTGGATGAGAACGTGATATCCGACTTTGATCGGAGCGATGAAATCAATGTCATCAATGTGAGCGGTAACCACGGGCTTCCCGCAGTGCCGGGCGGCGACCATGGCCGCTGCGATATCAATCCAGCTCATGACTGTTCCCCCGAAAACGGTGTTCAGGGCATTGGTGTTATTGGGCATGACCATCTCACGCATTTCGACGGAAGATTCGGAAGGTTTTTTCGATGGCTTACTCATAATTCCCTTTAATCGTTACAGTAGAGATGATGGTTCCAGCGGAAGCCGTCATTGAATGGGGTGTATCCCGTTGTGATCGTGGCCCCCGCATTCGCGTTCTGGCCGGCGTCGTTAGACGAATCGACGATGTTATACATCTTACTTGAGACATTCGTCGTCGGACCCTGAGGCTCTGGTTCAAAGCGACCGAAGGCACCACCCTGGCGGACTTTTCCGGACGCGCAGTACGCTTTTCCGAGTTCAGTGATTTTCAGATTCACTGCCGCTGTCAGCGCTGGCTCACCAGTCGTTGTATCAAAGTCAGCGTCCACGAGTCCGCCACCCGGCTGATCCGTTCCCTGACCTTCATTCGAGACGAAGCGGTTAAAATAAACCATGAGATCCGTGCGGGCCGGAAGGGCACAGGTGACCTTCGTGGTGCTCACTGTTTTCCCGAAGCCCGAGCAGCACTTCGTTGCACTCGCGGCTGATTTTCCGAGAGGAGTACAACACTTGAAATCATTCGGCGAAAAGACCGGCTCATTCAAAAGCGCCATGTGATTGGCGAAGTGATTTCCGGCCGGGTTCTGGAATGAGAAATTGGCGGCATTAAATTGAGCTTCGTTGTTCGGAGACGTCGTCAGATCGAAGATTCCTGGAACGAGAACTTTTGAGTTGTCGTTACAGTAAATCGGCTCCGCCGGAACCTGTGGGATCCCTGTGAGCTCGAGTTTTCCGAAGCGCTTAAGATAGAATGAGTTTGATCCCGGACGGGTGCGGGCAATGTTACTTGAACCGGCCGCCTGGGCAGTGAATTTCACGCCGACAGTTTTGTTCGCGAAGGCCCCTGCTTCCGTTGCCGGTGAAGCAACGACTTTAAGAATCCGATTGGTAGGATCGTAGTTGTAGCAGCAGGCACCGGCGCTGCAGCCGAGAGTTGTCCCGTTATCCGTTGGCTCAAGGGTGGCGAGTGACACCGCCGGATCAAGGGCACAGAGAACATCTGCACCGGAGTCCGGGTTCATGGAAATCGCTGGAATCGAATTATCAAAAACCTCATTGATGTAACTTGGGATCTGGAGCGTGATGTTCCGGCGTCCACCCGAGGTACCATAATTGATGACGGTGAGTGGATTTGAATCAGCGGAGATCGGGCTGAAATAATGATCAAGGTTGCCCGTCGCGTACGAAGGGACTCTTGTGTTCACCTGGACATTGAGGAAGGCATCGGCAACCGGAGAAGTGACGGTAAGAGTATCCGCAAACGAATACATCGCGCAAGATCCGGTGGTATTCGTTCCGTCTTTACAATAGTAACCAAGGTCCCGTTCCGCAAGTGTGGCAGGATTATTGGCGGCGTATTCGGGAGTCGTGGCAAGCGGAGCAATCACTTCTTCCGGACGGGTGAGCATGACGGAGCGGGAGTTGAGGCACCGGAAGTTTGTGACGTCGTAGGAAACGCGATCGTGCTTAGTCCAGTCAGTGGATCCGTCTGAGAATTTCCGGATCCAGCCACCGCCGCAGCAAGTTTCTGAGTTCGCTTCATTGACGGTCATCCACTGCTTCGGAGTAAAGACGTTCACACCAAAAGCATCAGTAGAGCCACCGGCGACGACTCTGTCCTGATAGGCAGACAGGAGCGGACGATCCGCCGTTTTCAGATTTTCTACAGTCGCCAGGCGAGAGTAGCGCTTCGGATCGTTCGGAGCAATGATGGCGGTTCCGGCCGTATTATCGAGCGACATCTTAAGCCCGATCGAAGCGGAATCGTAATTCCCTTCCGCCAGGGCGGTCGGAACGTAGTTCGTGTAAGTGGTAAAATCTTTTCCGACTTCGCGGCAACAGCGATTCTTCGACATGTCGTAAGCTTTGTAAGCGACAGAATCACCGTACGATGGTTTTGGATCAGACTGACCGCAGATCATGTATTCCGTGTAGTAATTCTTCTCGGCCTGGTTTCCGAAATACGCGAGACTGAAAATATCGGTCTGTTCTGCGTGGTACTTGTTCGGTGAACAGTCGAGATCAGTCTGGCAGACTGCTCCCGGGCGTCGCAGACAAGCATCCCGGACAAGGGTCGGCGAGATGACGGTCGTTGTCGCCAGAGTTTTCGCTTCGATACTTCTGAAGGGAGATGAGGAGAGCATGTTATCTGCGTTCGTCGTAAGAGCTGTCGTCGAGAGAATACTCTGAAGACCACAGGTGTTCTGATTTCTCGCAGAAAGGTAATAGTCCACCGGAACCGTCGCAGCGGCAAACATGGTGTAGTTTCCATCTGTGCCGAGCACGGGACAAGATGACTGACGGTATGCTGTGTAGAGAGTCGGGTTACAACCACCGATCTGGTTAATGTAGTCTGTTCTCTTCTCTGTATCAGCGAACTGATGCTGCGTGAACGGGTTACTGAGAGTCGTCTGGTTGGTGGAAACCGGAAGGGATTTCCCCGGACGACAGATCCCGGTCTGCGATCCCGCAAGACTGTGGTTGTGAATCATGTTCTCACGAAGCGTCGCTGAGATGTTCGAGAGAAGGCTCGTCGTATCGGATGATGAAACATACGAGAGTGGACGACCAAGGACATTGGCGTCTTTCCCGAAGAGATGATTTCTTGAAACCGGAATGTCTTCGAGGCTCGCGGCAAAGCGCGCGACTTTTCCGTTAAAGAGGCCACTCGATCCGGTATTGGCGCAGAAGAAGTTCGGCGCACAGGTAAGATTCTTTTTCCGGTTGAGATCCGTGATGCCGGAAGGATTCACGATACACGGTGCTCCCGCTCCACGGTACACACAGCGTTTCGTCGCCACCGAAGGGAAACCTTTTTTCTGAAGGATCTGATCAATCGAAGGAGCTGTGGAGCTCGTAGGATTTCCACTGGCGTCGTAAACGGTTGAAGCACTTCCGGTGTTGGCAATTTCTGAGGCATTGGAATCAAAGGTCGGCCACTGAGTGCGCGTGTCTTTCACGTCAGCACACATGTATTCCCAGCCGAGTTTCGTCACACAGTCCGTGTCGGTCGAGCACATGTGGAAGGACTGGCAGGTACCGCCCAGGTTCTGATTGATGTCGGTGATGTGAAAGGCCGGATCGTAATCCACCGCCGAGGCTTTTGTGATTCCATTATAAGCTTCGATATTCACTTCATGAATCGACGGAATGGCGAGATCGGCAAACGGCGCATTGATCGCGAGGAAAAGTTTTGTTGTTGTCGCCCGCGCGATTCTTCCGCGGCCGATGGCAAACCAGGTCACACCGTCAAAGGAACCGATCAAAGCACCCTTGTTGAATCCGAACCAGTCACGCTGGTACCCATTGGCAAAAAGAGCGGCCTGGGTCTGGAGGCGATTTAATCTCTGGGCCTGCGTGGTCGTTTTTGATGAGTGAGAAAACGGAATCATCGTCGGAGGCAACCAGCACGCGCGACCAAAGATCGTGTCTTCGTAATTTCCGCCAGTGGAATAATTTCCGAGACCATCGCGTTCGGTGGAATGGCCCAGTCCCTGATGACCAGTTCCATCGTAGGAAACCGGATACGGAGAAAGTGACGTCAGCCACGAATCTTTTCCGCAAGTCGGACAAGGAGTGTAGCTTCCGGAAACGGTCGAGATAAGATAGACCTCATCGAGCTTCACCGTCACAGCTTTCGCCGGAAGTGCCTGGTCGAGAGACACGGACATTTGTCCGAGGATTGAGTTCATGCTGTAGTTCGACTGAACCGGCACAATCTTTTCATCGTCCATGTAGGAGAATGAATCTCCTTCCTGAGTGACCGAACCGCTGAGAGCTTTTTCCACACCCGTGGTATCAAAGAAGCGGTGAGGAGCTGAGCGCGAGTTCACACTCACGCGGGACTGGATCGGTGTATCGGAAGTTCCGGTCGTCTGGATGGAACACTGAATTTCTGTGGGAGAATCGCCATCCATCGCCACCGCAACATAATCAAAGGCGGGGCACGACGTGATCGACTCGGCCAGTGAGGATTTGTTACACCCGCAGGTTTCATAGAGGCGCTTCACCACCGACTGATAGTAGAATTCATCAGCGGAATCGGTGGCCGCCGTCAGGCAGTTCGCCGAAGACATCCAGCTTCTGGTCAGGATTTCTGACTGGAAAGGAATCGTCGTCGACTGCGCCTTGAGAGACTGGATACAGGCGTATTCTTTTTTCTTCTTCTCGAAGGCCGCATCGTAAGTGGTTCCACCTGTCGTGTTACCGGTAGTCGAACCCGTGCTGTTCGAGCAGATGTAATAGAGCTGAGGGTATTTCAGGTACGCGAGGGGATTATCAATTTTTTCGGCTTCGGCCGTGGCGTAGAGCTGTGGGTATTGCGAGATGCCGGCCGCTTTCGGGGCCCCGTCATTCACGCACTGGTTATCGAGACAGCAGTTGAGTCCCCGCGCCTGGCAGGAAGCGTTCGTGCATGAGGTTCCATTGTCAGTCGTGCTGTTGTTTGGATCAATTTTCAGAACCATGGTGGAGAACGGCAGAGTCGCGACCGGAACCTGCTCGAGATTTGTATTCTTCTTAAAGATCCGGACGCGGGTGGAAGTGATCGTGCTCGTACACGTCGGACAGATTTTGGGCGGACTGAATCTTGTCGCCGGAGAAGTTTCTGTGACGAGAGTTCCGCTTTCGTTGTACGCGTACAAAGTTCCGGCACAACTCGTTGTGGAGTTGGTTTCATCCGGGAAATCCACACGGTAAACGTAAACAGTTTTTTTCTGGGTGAAGTCGTAGTACGAAACCGGAATCACCCGCGAACGAAGTTCGTAGTTCGTTCCCGAAATGGAAAACGTGCTCACGAGACAATAGGTGACATTGGTAAAGTTTGCGGTGGTCGAGGAGAGGTAGGAGCTCACGAGAGTTCCGACGATGTTGGCGGTGTTTAAGTTGGAAGCATTGACGGTGATACTCTGAGAAACGTTCGCCAGATAGTTCCACGATAATTGCGTTGTCGCTACCGGGGTAGTAGTGGTTCCGCCAGTGGTGGATCCTGAAGTTGTCGTTCCGCTGGAGTCTTCGAGCGAAGAGCGAGTGACCTGTCCGCTAGGGACACAGGAAACGAAAAGAATAAGAAGCAACAGATACCTAACATCCATGTATTGGTAATCTCCCATCCTTGTTTTCGGAGTTCACAGCACTTAGCTTTATTCTATCGTGGGATAGGAAAAAGCTGCCGAATGGGGTTAAGCTCGCGATACCTGAATAACACTAGAGTTGTTGAGTCGGGCGGATGCCCAGATTATTTGTAAGTTCCGAAGTTCGAAAAGTACGAACTGGTGTTTCCCGCGGCCGGAGCGGCTGCCTGGACATAGGGAGAAATGATCGGAAAGGCCGTATACGGAGCTGCTCCGAGAGTTCCGGTATAAACACCGTACCCACCAAAGTAGCGCGCATTAAAGAGAATCTGATCTGAAGGCGAAAGGGCACCGATTCCTGCGTACGGGTTGTAGCTGTACGGATACGGATTGTAATTTGCGTAAGGATTTCCGTACATCGGCTTCGGAGCTGTGAGGGCCTGGAGGGCACCGATACTCAGCATAGAAAGTCCGTCACGGAAAGCTTCGCGCGAAGGATCTCTCTGGTCTGTTGGCTCGATGTAAGGGGAAACAGACGATGGAGCCGGGCGATCTGTCACATTCGGTACCGTCGAAGGATCATCTCTGAGATACGTACACACAGGAACAGAGTCGGCATTGTCTTCATCACAGATGTCAGTGATATCGGTGGGAGTGAGTGGTCCGGTTCTCACGATCGACATTCCTAAAACTTCTGATGTGAGACTCACGGCCTCAGGAGAAATTCCGAGATTCGGATAGTCTTCGCAACTCACATTCGGATGCATGACATCGGTACAACCAGCTTTTGCCTCAAGCTTTTCGAGCGTGAAGTTTCTGATTTTCTCCAGTCGGGCATTGGCGGGTGCTTCCAGAATGTTCTGTCTGATTTTCTCCAGCACTTTACTCTCGGCCACTTTCTGAGCGAGAGCTTCATGCATAGAGGCGAGGTGATTACAGTCCGGATCTGTGAGTTCGTTACCGGCGTTCACTTTCGCAAGAAGGGCGGCGTGATTCACGTTGAGACACGCGCTGGTTTTATCGAGATTCAGCATGTACGCGAGGGAATTATCTATGCCCATTTCAAGGTTAGTCACAACTTCACTGCCGTTGGCGGTCATCGACGAGCGCTTGGCCTTCATAGCGGTCCAGCAAAGCTTGGCCTTATCGAAATTCTGGCGTGACTGATTACAGTTCGCCACTTCTTCCGGCGTGAGATTATTGGTTGATCTCGCCTGAGACCAGGCAAAGGAAATTTTCGAGCGTGTTTCGGTGATCTGGCGATCCGTCAGTTCTTCCGAGAAAAGGCGGAATTTCTCGAGAGAAACGTGCATCGCCATCTCAGGAACTTTCGCGCGAAGATCATTTAAGATCGGAAGCGCATCGAAGCTTTGAAAATCCGGAATCTGCTGGATCGCTGCGATCTGCTGCCGTGACAGATTAAGTTTAGCATCGGCAATACTTCCGATGGCGCCCTGGAGGTCACGTCCCATCTGGCGGAAAGAATAGTCTTCGTTATTTCTTTTCTTAATTTTAAGTGCGTTTTCAAACGATGCGATCTGCTGGTCCGTGAGTTCACTACGGTCAAGAAGCGCATTCAGTTCTCTCACCGAATCTATGTTCGGATTGAATCCGCTCCGGCAAGCATCATCATCGTTCGCCTGGCGATACTGACGGTTTCGGCAGAGAGTTCTCACGGCTTCTTTTAAAAGGACCGGGTCATTTCTCCGTGCCAGAGGAAGAGCTTTCAGCTGGCGGATGAGAGGTTCTTCCCCCTCTGTATTTAAGATGAGATCGAGCGTCTGTGCGACTCCCAAAGCTTTCTGAAATTTTTTTGCTGCTCTCTGGGATTTCGTCTCATTGACGTCAACCACTGCTTCTTTCTGCGTTCTGATTTCGTCTTTCAATTTATCAAAACCACTCATGAGAGCGATTTCATTTTCCAGCGTATGCAGACGTTCTGTCACGGAGGCGAGGGTGCCGCATTTATCAGAAGCGAGGACGCGGTTCACGACTGCGGCGTCGATACCTTCGATCTGAATCGACATGTTACTGCAGCTAGTGGCCTTGGCCCGGAGATAGTCATTTTCATTGGCAACAGCGACGTCCCGGAGGCGCGCGCAGGAGAGTTCGCCGGCGGTCGCGGCGAAGGAAGCTGTCAGGAGGATAGCAAGGAGACCTTTCATACTCCCTCCTCATCGGGAGGAGGGGCCTAAAAGCTTAGCCGTGGCCAGAACTCATGAAAACTTCGTCGTAATTGATGGATTTCTGGCTGGTTCCGAGGCTTAAGAAATAATCTTCGGACAGCTTCATGGAGTCCGCCAGGTCCTGGCAGGTGAAGATCTGGGAGCGGAAGGCCGCCGCGTGAGGGAAGCCCGCTGCAAACCAGACCACGAGCTTTCTTAACTGAACAAGAATCGTTCTTTCTTCCGGAAAATGTTCTGAGCAGTAATCGTAAAGGCGCTGAACAACTTCCCAGTAATCTTTTCCCAGGAAAACGGATTTCTTTTTCTGTTCGTATTCGGGATCAAGACTCTCTAAGAAAATAAACGGATTTCTCAAAGCTCCTCGCGCAATCATGAGCGCATCGCACTTCGAACTCTTCAGTCTTTCCGAAACTCCGAACGGATGATGAAGATCTCCGTTTCCGATGAGCGGAAGTTGTTTCACGTCATTGAGTGATTCGATGAAATCCCAGTCGGCAAATCCCGTGTACTGCTGAGTTCTCGTTCTTCCGTGGATCGCCACCCATTCAATGCCGGATTCGCGCGCGATCTTTAAAATCTCCGCGGCGTTTCGGGAGTTCGCGTCCCAGCCGGTTCTGATTTTAATCGAGAGTGGCACTTTCATATTTTTTCTCATGCCCTCGAAGAGGGGAGCAAGAGCAGAGACTTCTTTCATGAGTGCGGATCCGCCGCCTTTCGTGACAACTTTTGCGACCGGGCAACCCATGTTGATATCGAGAAACTTCGGGCCATAACTTTCGGCAACTATCGCGGCCTTCGCCATCGATTCCGGATCTTCTCCGAAAAGCTGGATCCCCACATTGCGTTCGCGCTTGTGAATCTTCAGCATGTCGAGTGTCCGCGCGTTTCCGTAATTGATCCCGTGACACGAAATGAGCTCCGACACAGTTCCGCCGGCGCCGAGATCTTCCATCAGCACGCGGTACGGAAGATTACAGATCCCCGCCATCGGTGCGAGGATGAGTTTTGAATCAAAGGATATTTGCCCGAGCTTAATTTTCTCAGCTTTTCCACGGAAGAAATTCATCTTCTCCGTCAGTTCGGGACTAAAAGGGCGCGGCTCATTCATAGGGGACAGTTTTAAGGCAAGGTTTTGTCCTTGTAAACATGACCCCGAAGTCACTAAAATCTTTTCATGCGACAAGTGGTATTTGACTGTGACGGGACCCTATTAAACACGAATTTAGTTCGTCCGGTCTTTTTTCCGGGGATCAAAGAGCTTTTGTTGGATCTGGCGGTGGACTGCCAGCTCTATGTCTGGACCGCCCGGGGAAGGGCCTCAACACTGCGCATCCTCGAGGAGAATGGGGTAAGGCACTTGTTCGAGGGAATTTCCACACCTGACGATGCTCCCGGGAAGCCGCATATCCGGGGATTGGTCGATCTTTTGGGGGAGACGCCCAAGAAATCCATCTGTGTCATTGGGGATTCTTCGATGGATATGACGGGTGCGCGGAACTTCGGCGTGACAGCGATCGGTGCTATTTGGAATGTGAACGCGAGTGCGTCTTATCTGCGTGAGGCCGGGGCGGATTTCATAGTGTCCGATCCCTTGGAATGTAGTACGCTCATCCGGTCAAATTTAACCGGAGCTTGATCCATGTTCGATAATCTTTCAGAGAAGTTTTCAGACGCGTTTCGCAGTCTGAAAGGTACCAATAAAATTTCCGAAGATAATATTGAAGAAACCCTCAAGGGCGTGAAAACCGCACTCCTCGAGGCCGACGTTAACTTCAAGGTCGTCAAAGAGTTCGTCGAAAAAGTGAAGACCGAGGCCCTCGGCGAAAAAGTTCTCCGCGGTGTGAACCCGGGCCAGCAGTTCGTAAAAATCATGCACGATCAGCTCGCGGCACTCATGGGTGGCGAAGCCGAACCTCTGAACCTCAATCGTCCACCAGTTATCCCGATTCTCATCGTGGGTCTTAACGGTGCCGGGAAAACGACTTTCGCCGGAAAACTTGCTCTTCATCTCAGAAATAAAAATAAAAAAGATGTGCTCCTGATTCCTGCGGATAACTTCCGTCCGGCCGCGAAAGACCAGCTCATCACTCACGCCAAAAACCTTGGTGTGGATTACTTCGATTCCGATCTCACTATGTCCGCGGTGGATATCGTGAAGGCCGGGATGGAACACGCGCGCAAGATGCACAAAGAGATCGCGATCATCGATACAGCAGGGCGCCTGCAGGTTGATGAAGAACTCATGGGTCAGCTCGTTGACGTGAGAAAGTCTCTCGATAAACCGGAAGTCCTGATCGTGGCCGATGCCATGACCGGACAGGAAGCCGTGAACGTCGCCAAAGTCTTCCACGAGAAAGTGGGACTTACTGGTGTGGTTCTTTCCAAGATGGACTCCGATGCCCGCGGTGGTGCGGCCCTTTCCATCCGTTACGTCACCGGTGTTCCGATCAAATTTATTTCTGTCGGCGAGAAGATGAAGGACCTCGATGCCTTCCATCCGGACCGCCTAGCAAAACGCATTCTCGATATGGGTGACGTTCTGTCTCTCGTAGAAAAAGCGGAAGAAGCGATCAACCAGGACGACGCCATGGGGATGATGGCGAACCTTGAGAAAGGCCGCTTCACCATCAACGATTTCGTCAAACAAATGGAAACCATCAA
>CANGAC010000025.1 GCA_947451425.1 Bacteriovoracaceae bacterium
AACTGACAGCCAGCCTTCTTGATTCGCTCGAGACGCTCTTCTTTGAGACTGACTTCATAGTAATCTTTCATGTTGTCGATCCCGACAACTTCAACATTTCTCTGCCTCAGAAGTTCACAAGTCCGTGCGCCGATAAAGCCGGCAGCGCCGGTGACTAATACTTTTTTCATCGATTCAATCCTATCACTTCCAGAATCTCAAATCCATCCTGAGCTTTCCGAAAACGGATATTGAGATGATTAAGTGTCAGTCCATAGGAAGTTTCATCGTCTTTCTGATGCCCGGGACGCGGGTCCAGGGCAATGACGTTTTCGATAAGTTCTTTTTCTGACGGTGCTTCACACTTCCAGATGACCGGAATTCTCACAGGTGGTTCAGAAAACAAGGGCGCCTTCGCATCCAGAACAGAATCTGCATAAGGAATGTACGGTTTGATATCGAGGATGGGAGTTCCATCTACCAGATCCACACCACTTACGAAAAGATGAATCGCCTCTTTTCTCTCTTCGATCTTTTCAAATTTCACGACGGATAATCCGAGGCGATTGGGTCTGTGAGGAGAGCGTGTGGCAAATACACCGAGCTTCATTTTTCCTTCGAATCTCGGCGGGCGCACGAGGGCCTGGACATTCTCACTGCTCACCTGATGAAACTCAAACGTGAGCCAAAGGTGAGTGAAAGTCTCGATTCCCCGGAAGGCCTCCGCGTAAAAATCATTCTTCGGAAAGACCATTTCGCCTATCGCCTCAGTGACCAGGAGCGATTGGCGTGGGACGCCGAACTTCTCGACGAAAGCCGTTCTAATAAAACAAAGGGGTTCAAGGGTCATGCTGTTTATCTTATATCTTCTAACAGAGGCCGTCCCCCGTTGATATTCCCCTCACAATTTGTTGAAATTTCTCACGCAACCTATAGTTACGTAGTGCCAAAAAGCACCTTCGACACGGTTTTCTGAAATCTCTATAATGGAGACAAGACGCTCATGATGAGCTTCTCGGAAAACCTCAAGGATGATGGTTATGACAACAACAAATCTCGCAAATGTATCCCCAAACATTGATTGGTCTAACTTCAATTCAACTGTCTTGATTGAAGTCACTCGCCCCGAAGGTGTTTTTACTTCTTCTGGAGTGGCACTTAATAAAGATACCATTCTCACGGCCGCTCACTGCCTCCGCGGAGAAGTTCTGAAAGTGCGTGTGACGACAGCTTCGTCTTACAACCCGAAAGGAAAATTCATCGGGATTAAGACCTACGAACTTCACCCGGAATACGAGCCGGAACATTCAAACTTCCAGAATGATCTGGCTAAAATCAGACTCACGTCTCCCCTTCCGGAAGAAACAAATTATTACTCTGTGATGAAGAACGATCGCGACCTCACGGGTAATTTTGTACGCATTGGTTACGGTGCACGGGATTCAAGAAACGCGCGCACGATGATTACGCCGGTTTTCAAGGAAGTCACAGAGCCGCAGAGAATTCTCGAGCTCCACGATATGTATTCTTTTTCAGGTGATTCAGGCGGACCCGTGTTTCTCCAGCAGAAAGGCCAGCTCTATCTCGTGGCGATTCATTCGACACTCTCCTATGGCCCCGAAGGTCGTTACTCCTACAATCCACTGCTTGCCGCTCACCGCACATGGATTTACGCTTAAGATAGCAAATCGCACCTTGGTATACGGCCTTTAATTTGTTCTATTGGGGCAATGCTATTTCTCAAGCTGGTGCTCC
Source organism: Bacteriovoracaceae bacterium (assembly GCA_947451425.1). Taxonomy (GTDB): domain Bacteria; phylum Bdellovibrionota; class Bacteriovoracia; order Bacteriovoracales; family Bacteriovoracaceae; genus Peredibacter. The sequence goes on from CANGAC010000025.1 coordinate 1,735, forward strand.
TTATGACAACAACACAATTATTCGCTCAAACCGATCAGTGGGAAAAATATAATTCCAGCCTTCTCATCGAAGTCACGCGTCCGAACGGAGTCTTCACCTGCACGGGTGTAGCGGTCTCGCCGAAACTCATTCTCACTGCCGCCCATTGCCTCGATGGCGAAATCAAAAGAGTGCGGGTCTTTACCCAGGATCATTACGATCCGAAACTCCCGGCACTCGAAACGACGGGCTTCGAACTTCACCCCAATTACAAACCCTTCCAGTCTCAATACAAAAACGATCTCGCCAAACTGAACCTGAAAGAGCCCTTGCCTGCTTCGATTAACATCCAGCCGATTCTTAAGACCGCGACTGTAGTGGGTGAGATTTTTCGCTTTGGCTTCGGGGCCCGCGATAAGAAAAATATCCGGACCGTAATTACTCCGACGTTAAAATGGATCAACTTCATTGATAATTACCTCGAACTCAATGATACGTTTTCCATGTCCGGCGATTCGGGGGGACCGATCTTCGTAAAGAATTCGGAAGGAATTTTCGTCGCCGCGATTCATTCCACTTTATCTCATGGCCCTCAGGGAAGATTTTCCTACAATCCCCTGCTCTCCGCTTATCTGGATTGGATTTATCCTCACTAAGGCGTTAATATCCCTTCATGGATAAAATCATCTGCCTTGGAAAAAACTACATCGATCACACGAAAGAAATGAAAGAGGCCCAGCCGGAAAAGCCGGTTCTCTTCATCAAGCCTCCGAGCTGTTTTCTTGAAATCAAAGACAACGCAAAAATTGTTCTCCCCTGGAATCGCGGAAACATTCACCATGAATGTGAGGTCGTCTTAAAGCTCTACAAGAAGAATGTCATTGGCCTGGGTCTGGGACTGGATCTCACTCTTCGGGACCTTCAGAAGAAATTGAAAGAAGCGGGTCATCCGTGGGAGATCGCAAAGTCATTTAAAAATTCTGCGCTGGTAACTCCCATCAAGGGCACGCGGGATTTCCAGAAAGACTGGCAGCTGACGCCCTTTATTCTCAAGATCAATGGGGAAATCCGCCAGGAGTCTAGCCTCTCTCAGGCGATCATGAAGGCCGATGAAATCATCCACTACATCGATCAGTACTTTCCGATTCATGATGGCGATCTTGTTTTCACCGGCACTCCGGCCGGAGTCGGTCCCCTGAAGCCAAATGACTTTGTGGAAATGGAATACGGCCCGATCAAGCATTCCTTCACGTTTGTCGAGAAATTCGATGGATTCTAAGAAACTCTCGCACGACATTCTGAATTCCATCGAGAGGCTGCGGATCATGCATGATCTGATCAAAGCGCAGAACTTCTCTGCCATTCCGAAAGATGAACTGGTAAAAGACCTCGATGATGAGTTGAAAAAACTTCGCGAAGATTTTGCGAAGCTCCTGAATCAGTAAACGTCGATCAGTTCAGCCGGGACTTCAAACTTAAAGATGGGCGTATCGATCTTAAAGCCCTTCCCCGTGTTGTCGACCATGTTGAAATGGCCCCACATCTCCCCTTTCATCGTGGGAAGTGGGCAGAAGCTCGAGTATTCAAAAGAATCACCTGACTTAAATGACGGCGTCTGGCCCACGACACCCGGGCCTTCGACGAGACGAATCTCACCCTTGCCGTCCTTGATGAACCATTTCCGGGAAACGAGCTTGGCCGGAACTTCACCCATGTTCGTAATGAGGATGGTGTATCGAAAAAGATAATGGAACTGGAGAGGATTTGACTGATCGAAGTCGAAATCTGTTTTGATCTCGATCTTAAAATTATTGTTAACGGCGATGTACGGATAAGTCATTTTTTCTCTGGGACAAAGTCCAGGGCAACGGAGTTAATACAGAAACGCTGGCCCGTTGGTTTGGGACCATCATTGAAGACGTGACCCAAGTGGGATCCGCAATTCGCGCACTGAACTTCCACCCGGTGCATGTTATAGGAATGATCATCGATCAATTTTACGTTTTGAGAGTTCATGACGTCAAAAAAACTGGGCCAGCCGGTGCCTGATTCAAATTTTGTGACCGAGCTGAAGAGATCAGCACCGCAAGTCACACAGATGTATTTTCCGGATTCTTTGTGCTGATAGTATTTTCCCGAGAAAGGACTCTCTGTGCCACCGAGCCGGCAGACATTGTATTGTTCGGGACTGAGTTTCTTTTTGTAATCTTCTTCTTTCGTACTCATGACGCTTTTATTTTACACCAGCCTCCCCACTTTGGCCCAAATCATTTAGGATACGCCCATGAGTTCACTCCAGGTTTACCTGATGGCGATAGGTGCTAATCTCACCTTTTCCACGGCCAGTTTGTTTTTTTCGATCTTCTCGAAACGTTTTAGCCCCGTCTGGATGGGGACAGTAAAAGTATCTCTCGCCATGATCGCGTTTCTCATCGCAATGGGATTATCCGGACAAACTGGTCCAGTTCCCTGGTCAGCTTTGACACTCTTATTCATCAGCGGATTAGGCGGTCTTTGCGGCGGAGATATCTTTCTCTTCAAGGCCTACACCACTCTCGGCGCCGGTAGAACGCTGGTGATGTTCAGCTTCGAGCCACTCTTCCTCGGAATCTACGGTTACTTTTTCCTGGGCCAGGTTTTTACGGTGAACCAGTTTCTCGCCGTGATCTGCATGGTCGTCTGTATTTATATTTTCATGCTCGAGAGAATGAAGCTCCACGGATCGTGGGATCTCAAAAGTTTTGTGTGGGCCTTTACCGGAATTCTCCTCGATGTAGTGGGAGTCATGCTCACGCGATCAGCTTTTGAAATTGCACCCCACCTGGAAACCTTCCAGGTGAATGTCATCCGCTGTGCCGGTGCTCTCGTCGGTTTTCTCATCGTCGCTCCGAAAATTTTTGTCCAGTTTCCGAAAGACATCTGGAAGTTCACCTCGAGAGACAAAATCATCATTATCGGAGCGAGTGTGGGAGGATGTTTTCTTTCTCTCGCCTTATATCTCGCGGCTTTAAAGCACGCTCACGTGGGAACTTTATCAGCGATCGCCATCACCGGACCGGTGTGGGTAGCAATGCTAGAGTCGGTCTATTTCCGCAAATGGCCCAATCGTTATCTCGTAGGGGCCTTTGTTTTCTTCCTTTTAGGCTTTTACCTCATGGTAATCCACTAAACATTTTTCAACTAGCTAAAATCACTAGACTTTTCTCGACTCTTTGTGCTAAATAATTTATACACTAGTGTATTGGCCATTGAGAGGATGAATTTGTGGAATTAACCAAGCTTTTGAATGAGCGCGTGCTCATTCTCGACGGTGCCATGGGCACCATGATTCAGAAATATAAACTGGAAGACAGCGACTATCGCGGTGAACGTTTCAAAGACTGGAAGCACCCTCTGAAAGGGAATAATGATCTTCTTGTTCTTACGAAACCATCAGTGATTGAAGAGATTCACAATAAGTATCTCGAGTCCGGTGCCGACATCATCGAGACAAATACTTTCAGCTGTACCCGCATTTCCATGGCCGATTATCACATGGAAGATCTCGTGCCTGAGCTCAACTTAGTAGCGGCACAGATCGCGAGAAAATGTGCGGATGAGTACACGAAGAAAAATCCTTCGAAGCCTCGCTTCGTGGCTGGGTCGATTGGCCCCACGACGAAAACGGCTTCACTTTCTCCTGACGTGAACAATCCTGGCTTTCGCGCGGTAGATTTTGATCAGCTGGCGGCTAACTACTACGAGCAGACAAAATATCTCGTGGAAGGCGGAGTCGATATTCTCCTCGTGGAAACGGTTTTCGATACGCTCAATTGTAAGGCCGCCCTCTTTGCGATTGCGGATTACTTTGAGAAAGAAAATAAGAAACCACTTCCGGTCATGGTCTCAGGAACGATCACCGATGCATCCGGAAGAACTCTTTCCGGTCAGACGATTGAAGCCTTCCTCTATTCCGTTTCTCACTATCCCCTTCTCTCCATCGGGATTAACTGTGCCCTGGGTGCTGAACTCATGCGCCCGTACATTGAAACACTCGCGAAGGAATCTCCTTTTCATATTTCCGTTTATCCGAACGCCGGACTTCCGAATGAATTCGGCCAATATGATGAAACTCCGGCGCACATGGCGGGAACACTCACCGAGTGGTTTAACAATGGCTGGGTGAATATCATCGGCGGCTGTTGTGGAACAACGAATGAACATATTAGAGCTATTGCTCTGGCGGCAGCCACGGCTGTTCCCAGAAAAATTCCGCAGCTAGAACGCATCCCAAAATGGTCCGGCCTGGAACCATTAAAAATATTCCCCGGTTCTAACTTCATCAACATCGGTGAGAGAACAAATCTCACCGGATCTCTCGCCTTCAAGAAACTGATGGTTGAGAAAAATTACGAAGAGGCTCTCAAAGTTGCCCGCGAACAGGTGGAAAACGGTGCCCAGATCATCGACATCAACATGGATGAGGCGATGATTGATTCGGAAGCAGCGATGGTTCACTTCGTGAATCTCATTGCGTCTGAGCCGGACATCGCGCGCGTCCCCCTCATGATCGACTCCTCAAAGTGGACAGTGATCGAAGCGGGACTGAAGCGCATTCAGGGGAAAGCGATCGTAAACTCTGTGTCACTCAAAGAAGGTGAAGCGAAGTTCATCGAGCACGCAAAACTTGTGAAAAAATACGGAGCAGCCTGTGTGGTGATGGCCTTTGATGAAAAAGGCCAGGCCGACAACCTCGAAAGAAGAATCGAAATCTGCACCCGCGCTTATAAAATCCTCACGGAAAAAGTGAAGTTCGCGCCGGAAGATATTATTTTTGATCCGAATATCCTGACGGTCGCGACCGGGATGGAAGAACATAACAATTACGCCATCGACTTCATCGCTGCCACGAAATGGATCAAGGAAAACCTTCCGTACGCCAAAGTGAGCGGCGGGATTTCCAATCTTTCGTTTTCCTTCCGCGGAAACAACGTCGTCCGCGAGTCGATGCACTCGGCGTTCCTCTATCACGCGATCAAAGCTGGTCTCGATATGGGGATCGTGAACGCTGGAGCTCTTCCGGTTTATACCGATATTGCACCGGAACTTCTCGAGCACGTGGAAGACGTGATCTTCAATCGCCGTCCTGATTCTACCGAAAGACTGATTGAGCTCGCTGGCCGAGTGAAAAATAACGGCAAGGCCGAAAAGAAAGACGAAGAGTGGCGCTCTTATCCTGTTGAGAAACGTCTGGCCCACGCTTTAATTAAAGGGATTGTGGATCACATTGATGCCGATACGGAAGAAGCGCGGAAGAAATTCTCGCGGCCTCTGGAAGTTATTGAAGGGCCTCTCATGGACGGCATGGGAGTGGTGGGTGATCTCTTCGGTGAAGGGAAAATGTTCCTTCCGCAGGTCGTGAAATCCGCACGCGTGATGAAAAAAGCTGTCGCCTATCTTCAGCCTTATATTGAAGCTGAGAAATCCGGGAAGCCTCAGGTTCACGCCGGAAAAATCCTCATGGCGACGGTCAAAGGAGATGTTCACGACATCGGAAAAAATATCGTGAGTGTGGTCCTCGGATGTAATAACTACGAAGTGATTGATCTCGGGGTGATGGTTCCCTGCGAGAAGATCCTCGAAGAAGCGAAAAAACAAAACGCAGATGTGATCGGGCTTTCAGGTCTCATTACACCATCACTTGATGAGATGGTTCATGTCGCAAAAGAAATGCAGCGCCTGGGCTTCAAAATCCCGCTCCTGATCGGAGGAGCGACAACATCGAGAGTTCATACGGCGGTAAAGATCGATCCTTATTATCACGGAACGATTGTTCACGTGAACGATGCTTCCCGAGCGGTTCCGGTTGTTGAGAAACTTCTCAACAAGAACTCCTTTGAAAAACTTCATGGCGACCAGAAAGCGGAATATGAAAAAATGCGCGTGGCCCATGCTGCGGCCCAGAGAGAGGAGAAATACCTCACGCTTTCCGAGGCCCGTCAGAATAAAGTTAAAATTGACTGGAACTCGACCGAGATCAGAAAGCCCAATAAGCTCGGTGTCACCGTCCTCGATAATTTCCCGATTGCTGATCTCGTTCCCTACATCGACTGGACTCCGTTCTTTATGACCTGGAGACTCCGCGGTGCCTATCCGAAAATCTTTGAGGACAAGGAAGTGGGAACGGAAGCGCAGAAACTCTTTGATGAAGCTCAGACTCTCCTTAAAGACATCGTGAAAAACAAGTCTCTCAAAGCGCGCGCCGTCTTTGGTCTTTTCCCTGCGAATAGCAATGGAGATGATATCGAAGTTTACGGAATCGATGAGAAGGCCGTGGATGTGAACTGTGACAAACACGGCAAACACACCCACCAGCATAAATCAGCGTCCACTAAAGTCGAAACTTGCCTCCACATGCTCCGCTCACAGCGGCAGATGGATGAAGCCACTTCGGCCAATCCTTCGCTCTCTGACTTCATCGCTCCTAAAGAATCCGGGAAAACCGATTACGTGGGAGCTTTCTGCGTGACGGCGGGAATTGGTCTTGATGAACTTTGTAAAAAGTTTGAAAAAGACAACGATGATTACAATTCCATCATGGTGAAGTCTCTTGCCGATCGTCTGGCAGAAGCTTTTGCGGAATATCTTCATGAGAAAGTCAGAAAAGAATACTGGGGCTACAATCCTTCAGAGAAATTCTCTCAGGATGATCTCGTGAAAGAAAAGTATCAGGGAATTCGTCCGGCTCCGGGTTATTCGGCTTGCCCGGATCACCTCGAGAAAAAAACTCTTTTCCGGATGCTCGATATCGAGAAAAATATTGGAGTGTCCCTGACTCATTCGATGGCGATGGTTCCTCCGTCATCAGTGAGTGGCTGGTATTTTGCGCATCCTGAGGCCCGCTACTTCAACGTCGGAAGAATCGGGAAAGACCAGGTGGAAGACTATGCCCGCCGGAAAGATGTCTCAGTCAGTGAAATGGAAAAATGGCTCTCGGCCAATTTGTTTTAAAAGGGTTATATGGCAAAGGTAATTGATCACATTAAGAACTCGAACGGAAAAACTCTTTTCTCGATTGAGATTCTTCCTCCTTCAACCGGAGAGAGCATTCAGAAGCTTTTTAGTAATGTCGAGCCTCTCATGGAATTTAAGCCAAAGTTCATCGATGTGACTTATCACCGCGAGGAATTCGTTTATAAGAAAATGCCCAATGGTCTTCTGGAGCAGAAATCGATCAAGAAGCGTCCTGGGACAGTTTCTATCTGTGCCGCTCTTATGCACCGTTTTGATGTGGATACGGTTCCCCACATCATTTGCGGAGGGTTCACGAAGGAAGAAACGGAGTACGCTCTGATTGATCTGAACTTCCTCGGAATTGATAACGTTCTGGCACTCCGGGGTGATTCTATCAAAGGGCAAAAGTCTTTTGAGCCAACTCCCGGGGGACATAAATTTGCTGACGACCTTGTCTCACAAATCAATTCGATGAATAAGGGTATCTATCTTTCTGATGAACTCCAGAACCCTACACCGACGAAATTCTGCATTGGTGTCGCGGGATATCCGGAGAAACATTTCGAAGCCCCGAACCTCAAAACTGATCTCAAGTTCATGAAACAAAAAATTGATCGCGGGGCAGACTACATAGTGACCCAGATGTTCTTTGATAATAAAAAATTCTTTGAGTTCCAGGAAAAGTGTCGTGCCGAAGGCATTACCGCTCCGATTATTCCGGGAATTAAACCGATTACAATGAAGTCCCAGATCTATAATCTTCCGAGAAACTTCTTCATCGATATGCCGGATGATCTGATCGATGCGATTGATAAGTGTAAAAATGACGAGGAAGTGAAAAATGTGGGTGTTGAGTGGGCGATTGCTCAGTCACAGGAACTGATCAAAGCGAAAGTTCCATGTCTTCATTTCTATTCGATGGGTAAATCAACAGCGATCCAGCAGGTTGCCTCTAAGCTCTTTTAATTTCTCGGGCACTGGTTGCAGTCGCCCTCTTCTTTCTTTTTAGTAATCTCTCTGAGTTCTTCTACTTTCTGGTAGAAGAACTCTTTAACTTTCTTTCCCTGCTCATTATCGAGGAGCCACGCAAACTTTGAAACTCCGGGAAGAGTTTTTAAAAGTTCATCCACAACTTCCTGTCCGGAAAGAACTCTCCGGTCATGAGTGATCATGTGAACTTTCTCAAGACATGCCTGTCTTGTTAGCTCGGGAAACTCGGCGTAAACCTCATCGTTCCTCGCAGACTCGAACGTCAGGTTCTTATCAAGATATTCCAGTCCCTGTTTAAATCTTAAACAGAGAGGACATTCAGGATCAAAAAGGATGAGCGGCAATTGGTATTTCATACAGGTCCATATTATCATGGTCGGTATGAAAAGAAGAGACTTCCTCCAGTTCCTCGGCGTATCCGGAGTGCTCGCCACACTTCCCCCTCATGCTCTGGGAAAACCACCCAAACTGGTTCCCCTTAACGGTCTTCCGGTAAGCAGTGAAGACAAACTGATCGTGGCCGAAGGATTGACTTCCAAAATCCTCATCCGCTGGGGTGATGAAATCACTAAGAGCGACAAGTTTGGATTTAACAATGACTACATTGCGTTTCATCCACTGGAAAAAAATCGTGGAATTCTCTGGGTCAATCACGAGTACACCAATTCGCTCTACACCGGTGGACCAGCACGGACGAAAGAAAATATCGACCGCGAGATGAAAGATGTGGGCGGATCCCTCATTGAAGTCGTGAAGAAAAACGGAAACTGGGAATATGTAAAAAACTCTCAGTACAACCGCCGGCTTGATGCCAATACAAAAATCCCCTTCGCGTGGGATCAGCCGATCGCAGGTTCTGCTTTTGCCTTAGGCACTGGGGCTAACTGCGCGGGCGGCTTTACACCCTGGGGAACAATTCTCACGGCAGAAGAAAATTACGATATGTTCTGGGGTGATCGCGACCGGAAAGGGAAAAAAATCCAGGAGAGCTGGCAGAAGTGGGATGAAATCTATCCACGGGCCCCTGAACATTACGGATGGATTGTTGAAGTCGCTCCCAAAACGGGTGAAGCAAAAAAACTTATCTCACTCGGACGGTGCGCCCATGAATGTGCGGCCGTGAGAAAAGGCAAAGACGGTAAAATCGTCGCCTACTCAGGTGATGATACGATCAATGAACATCTCTACAAGTTTATTTCTGATTCTGATAATTCTCTTGAAAGAGGAAAGATTTACGTCGCTAATCTCGAGAAAGGTCAGTGGATCAGCCTGCAGATGGAAGATCAGCCTATACTCAAAAAGAATTTCAAGGATCAGACAGAAATTCTTATTTTCATGAGGGAAGCCGCGAAGATGGTGGGAGCGACTCCCCTTGATCGTCCGGAAGATATCGAATTCGATCCTCTCACCGGTCATATTCTGGTGAGCTTAACCAATAACAAACCTGCCAAAAATTACTTCGGGAAAATTCTCAAGATCATCGAATCAGATTCGGATCCACTGAGCTTTAAGCACGAAACATTTCTTGCCGGAGGAAAAGATTCAGGATTTGCCTGCCCGGACAATCTGGTTTTTGACCCGAAGGGAAATCTCTGGTTTACCAGCGATATGTCCGGCAGTGATATCGGTAAGGGTCCCTACGAGGGAATGGGAAATAACGGGCTTTTTGTGTTTATCAGAAGTGGACAAGAAGCAGGCAAGGTCATTCGCGTGGCGTCTGCTCCGACCGATGCTGAATTCACCGGTCCTTGCTTTTCACCGGACTATAAGACACTTTTTCTTTCAGTCCAGCATCCGGGTGAAGAAGGTACTCCGGAGAAACCAACCAGCTCATGGCCCGACGGAGGAATTCCGAGGCCATCAGTTGTCACTCTCCAGGGACCACTTCTTGATCGCATCGTAGAAGGGAGAACATGAAATCTGAGAAAATGAAATCGGTTGTAGAAGTCCACATCTGTAATTACAAACGAGACGGGGACGAGTGCTGCTTTGATAAAGGGGCCAAGGAACTCACAGATAAACTGAAGAAATGGGCCAAGGGTGAGACCGATAAACAAGTCCGGGTCTTTCGGAGTGGCTGTCTTGGGAAATGCTCTGAAGGCATTGCCATGGCCTGCTATCCTCAGAAGAAAATGTTCACGGAAATTGCTGAGGATGATTACAAAGAAATAAAGAAAATGCTGGAAGAAACACTTGAAGAAAATAAAAAGGGCCCCTGAAGGGCCCTTTCTTTTTAGAGAGAGATGATCTGACGGGAAGTGACGGCAAGATTTTCGATTTTCTTAGAACGTGAACCTTCAAAGCTCACATCATAGTTACCGGCCTTGAGAATCACATAGAATGATCCATCAGGGTTGATCTTGTAGGTCTGGATAACTTTCGCCACACCAGCATTCATGATCTTGATTGTTTCGAATTCTTTGTTCTCAACTTTCCCCTGAAGACTTGGACCTTCGAGGCGAGCAAAGAGGTGCTGCCAACCCGGACGGTTACGAAGAACAGTCTTGTCGCGCATTTTCTTGTAGTTCGGGTGGAAGCCGTCCCATGTTCCGTTCACTTCAATCACGAAGGGAATAACCTGGTGAGCTGTGTACATCCAGTCGATATCACCACCATCAGCATTGTAGAGAAGTTCCCAGGCAGTTCCTGGCTTGTAATCGATCTTCTTCCCGATCTCTGCGCCGATGATTTCTACTGCTTGTTCAGTCGGAGTCTTATTCGGACGACAGCCGTAAGGATAAATCACGATCTCAGAATACGAGTGGTAAGAGATATCAAACACGGGCTTGATCTCAGCAACGAGATTCATCATCGCCTGAGTCTCAGGCTCAGAGGCCGGAGCAGTACCGCGGTAGTCTTGAGCACCTGTATTAGCGCTTGAACCGCTGCAAGAGTTCCATCCATAAGGATAGTTCCGGTTCAGATCGACTCCGAAGCCATTGCGGGTATTTTTTCTCCACATAGAGTCTTCAGTCCACATCTTGTTGTTACCATCGACGTTGAACATCGGGATAACCCAGATCTCAGTTTCATTCACCCACTTCGTAACAGCAGCATCTTTGCCGTAGTTCGATGTAAGGTAGCTCACCATGTCTGTTGTGATTTCCGGAGTCATCACTTCGCGGGCATGGTGCATTCCGTTTACGAGAATTGTCGGTTCAGTCTCATCAACTCTGACGTTATCAGAAATCTTGATCGCCCAGATGTCTCTGCCTTCAAGTGATTTTCCGATGGATTTAACTTCCGTGATATCCGGATAGTTTGCATGAACTTCGCGAATGAAATCTTCGATCTCCTGAGGATTTTTATAATCCTGATCCGGCGCCATCGCGAGATTTTGAGGGAAAGAAAATTTGATCTGCGTTTTCTGCGCCTTGATCAGAGCAAGCTCTGCTTCAGTCAGGAGTGCCTCGATTTCCATGGTCTTATAGTTCACACCAGTGATATCGAATTCATTCTGCTTCAAATACGTCTTCATTGAATCCGTAAGATCAAATCTTACGATCATTGATTCTGCCATCACTGATCCTGAGATCAGGGCACTGGCCACTACTAATCCTTTCCAGTTCATACGCACGCTCCTTGTGTCTGCAGACAAGGACATCAAATCGGGAATGGCGAGTAAATGAGTTTATAGTGGAGACAGAAGAAGTTGGGATACCTGAGCTTTCCGGGCGGGTTAGGCCACCCGGAATGAGGCTTCTTCAGGCCAGAGTTTGAGGAACTCTGACTTGAAGTTTTCAATGGTTTCTTTCTTGTACTGGCAAGCTTCCATCGCCTGGATCATGAGCTTCATGCACTCAGGGTCACGGATGTTCTTGTTGTAAAGATCAAGACCAAATTTCGCAAGGTGGCTATGCTGCTCCCCTTTGCGGCTCATGATGATGTACTCACTGACAAGGAAATCTTCCTGGTCATCTGAGCCAGGAGGGAAACGGGACAAATACTTCTCTGCAGACGCGACCTGATCGTAATCCACAAGAGCACAGATCATGGCCCTGGTGAATTTTGAGAACTCAGAGCAGGATACAGCAATGTTATCGAAGAGGCGGATGGCCTCATCGATTTTCTTATTGATGAGCTTGTGCTTTCCGCTCACAAATAATCCAGCGCCGATGTAATTCACCATTTGCTCGGTACGTTCGTCCAGAGAGGTGAAAATTTCATAGTACATCTGCATATCATCGTAGTTCTCGGTCTGCACCGCGAGCCGGACAATCTGGGCAAGCCGATCAGGGTTGGCAGGGAAGAATTTCGCAATCTTCTTCACGACCTGATAGGCCTCACTGTATTTCTTCTGCTCCAGGAACATCTCGTAAAGTCCCAGGAGACACTTGTAGTGAATATTGTTAAATGCGAGGCCACTGGAGTATGAACCTTTGGCCTGCTCAATCGCTTCCTTCATGTACTCGGCCTGACCGATGTAAAAGAGAGCCAGGGCCGGCTTCTGGTGAAGCTTCTTGGCTTCATTAAGAACGACAATGGCCTCATCAAGTTTGCGCTGAGTGATGAGCTCCTTCGCCTGATCGATCAACTTAATATACTCAGAAGGTTTTACCTTATGAGACACCGTCGAAATCAGGTTTTCCTGGATACTCTGGATGGTATAAGGTTTGATGATGAATGAATCAACATCTTCCTCTGCTGCTTTCGCAACTGCAGTCTGTGAAATATTTGATGTCACGAGGATGAGACTGAGTTCTTTTTTGTCCGGAAATTTCTCACGCACAACCTTGAACAGGTCAAATCCCGAACCGCCCCCGATGAAATAATCTGAAAGGACGATACCAATATTTTTCGTGGCGATAAGCTCTTCAGCTTCCGACATCTCTCCAGCAGTAAAGATTTTATTTCTCTTACACCCGAGATCATACATGATCTTGAGAAGGCGGCTACGAGAACTCGGGTTCTTATCAACTATAAGAACGTCAATTCTCTGAATGTAATCGCGGAAAACATCCAATTTTTCCATATTACTTACCCGATGCCCTTTTAAGGAACTCGGTGACTTCACCTTGTTTCTTGTCGAGCTGATTAAGGAGTTTCCTCCAGCTTACTAAATCTTCGTCATTCACTTTAAAAAACTGCCCCTCACTAGATCCTCCCTGGAGAGAACCGTTCACAGAACAGGACTCAATCGTAATTCCTTCAGCGGCAGTCATAACCAGAGTCGCAGGATGACCAAAAGTAAAAGGCGTTTCAAACGAAAGGAAAATTCCCTTATCAAGAATCTCCAGCGCCCTTACGACGATTTTTTTTCCGCCAACTTTGAGTTCGTAAGCAATCCCTTTCTCAAATTGGGAATCAAGAAAGTCCTTACGGAAACTGTCAAAGCTGAAAAGGGCTTTGGCTATATCTTCAAATAAACGGATGGAATCCGATTTTGAAAGGAAGCTTTTCACTCCCATCTTCTCGAGCTGTTTTTTCTCGAGCTGAGTGCAGTTTCCCAGGGCAGCAAAAACCGGAATGCTTGAAAGTGAGTCTTTACACCACTCAACTAATTCACGGATCCCGCCATCGGGTAATTGATGCGAAGAAATCACCATATCGAAATCACAGCGATTCATCTCGCTGCGGGCTTCCGCCAGACTGTGAGTTTTCATCACCATGGCCCCACGCTCTTCCAGTATCTCTTTCAACTGAGTAGCGTAGACAATATCTGTTTCGATCAAAAGGATGGAATTTCCATGAAAGCGTGTCATCACAACCCCTTCACTTTGCCGAAGAAAGTATCAATACTTTCCTGACGAGTTTTAAGGAGGTTCATAAAGTAATCGAATTTTTCTGCATCTGATGCAGACACTTCGATCGTAACAAAAAATCCACCCTCGCCGTCTTCATCAATCGACATCACATTTCCTTCACAATAGATCCGGGCCTGGTCAGATCGATAATCGAGCGTGATATCAAGGATGGCTTTCTCAGAGTTTTTAAGCCCTTCGCCGGAGAGATGGAAAATGACGTTATTCTCAAAGTAGTCATCCAGCTTACAGTCATACTTCCGGTTGTTCTGGATGATGTAGGAAGTGATCGTGCTGCTTTCAGTAAGCTTCTCGATTTCCATTTCCATGGCAGGATCAATCGGAAGCACATCTTTTCTGGACCTGGCCGATGCTTTCTCTTCAAATGAAAGAACATTCGAATCATCAAACAGCGCCTCACCCTTCGGGAGATCGGCTGCGTTTTCAATATCGAGGACAAAACTTTCAAGTTCCGGAGAAACGTTGTCATCTGTTTCTTCGAATTCTCCCTGGGAGTTTTTCTTCCGGGTAGAACCGTAATGCCCTTGCATTTTTTCTGTGGAGACTTTTCCAGAGAGCTGCCCGCTTGCGGACTTTTCAGATTTCTGATGGCCTTCAGAGCTTTGGGACGAATTCTTTCTTTCCCTTTGAGACGAAGGTTGATCCGTTTCCTGCTGACCTTGTAGCTTGCCGGATGAAACGTCACTATTCACTTCACGCTTCTCACCATGACCATAATGCGAGGATAGACGGTCTGTATTACTCTTCCCGCCCATGTCTTTCGGATTACCATCTTCCTGGTACTGATTTCTTCTGGTCGCATCAGCTTCGTATTGCGTGGCCTCGTTGTGATTTTTATAGTGAGTCTGGTGTTCTTTTTCGGTCTTCTTCAGATCGAGAAGACTTCCCTCATTGAGCTCGCCATTCCCGGGACCATTGAAACCACTATTATCCAGTTTGTCTGAACCGGCCTTACCGCCCCAATTCGTTCTGAGCTTATCCGAAGCTTCGGCTTTGCCTTTCAGTTCCGGAGAAGAAGTCTTCTCATTGTAAGCAGTTCTTTCTTTTTCTTCCTTAGCCTTCATTTCCTGAGGAGTGAGTTTTCCACCCCAGTTTGCTGACATCTTTTCATTTTGCTGAGAGTGCTCTTCTTTTTCATTTTTCTCAGGCGCAAGAGATGAACTTTGAGCCTCGCGTTTGGCCTTCTCAGCTTCTTTCTTATCCTGCGAGAGTTTCCCCTGCCAGGAAGTGCTTATTTCTTCCTCGCCCTGGGCTTGCTTCTTCGCTTCAGCGACGGCCGCTTTGCTATTCTGATTTTCTGCTTTCTGGGCTTCTCCACGGATTTCTTCGTCTTTAATCTTTTGAGCGCGCTTGGCTTCAGCCTGAGCTTTCTCTTCAGATCTTAGCTTCCTCTCAGATTCAGCTTTCTCTTTTTCACGGAGCTGGATCTTTTCCCGTTCTGTGAGCTCTTTTTTCTCATCGCCCTTGAGCTTCCCTTTCAGGTTGCCCTTATCATCCGATTTATCGGAGACTTTTCCTTCGAGGTTTCCACCGAGATCGCCTTCGTTTTCAAAATCGAGGGACTGACCTTTGAGGAGTTCCGCTTCGTTCTTAAAGACGAGGTCTTTATTGAAACTGTCGACGATCAATGTTTCTTTGGTTTTCGCAAACAGGGAGTTACTTGCCAGAGACAGGACTTTATTCCCAAGACGAAGTCGAGAATTTACTTTCGTATCATAGAAGAAGAGTTCAAACTCATCTCCGGTGAACATCCAGCGGTTTTCCTGCCAGTTGAATTCCGGCTTCTGATCACCCTTAAAGAACCAGCTCCCTTCTCCAGAGAGGAAAAGATCGCGGAAGGATTTTTTAATCTCGAATGCGTAAACATTCGGTTTTTTCGGAACGTCTACCCATTGTCCGACATAAGGACTGGGCCCCATGAGCTTAACCATCCAACGGCCAATGATGCGCTTGCAATCTGCCTCTTTCGAGAGAAGCCAGATATCACTCTCGCATTCCATCGAAGGCCACTGAACGAATGATTTATTTTCCTGAGTGGTCTCAGTATTAGTTTGATCGATCGTACGCTGGTTCAGAGCTCCAAGCTTCTTCGCCTGACCCATCATCGCCTTCATCCAGAACTCCATTTTAAATCGGAGTGCTTTGACGTTAACGTTCGGCTCAAGGATCTCTACGTTCCCAAGTTTGGCGATCGCTTTTTCATACTGCTTATTCTCAGTTGCATTGAGAACAACAACTTTGAGAACAGTATTTTTGAGACTCTTACGGGAGACTTTGAAAAATGTTGCGAGCTGAATGAGATCTTCCCGGGAAGCAACGTTCACCAGGACGAGGCAACTCTGTTCTTGCGAACAGAACTGGAGGAGATCCGAAGATGTCTGAAATTTCTGCGAACCCATGGTGGGATTCGTCGCCAGAGATTCTGTAAGAATCTTCCAGTCATTCTTGAAAAGAAATTGAACGATCGAAATCTTTGGTTCCATGGAGCCTTTAAGCAATAGAGAAAACCCATGGACTGATCGTCTTAATTAAAGCGTTTCTTAACAAAAAATATGTCCTCCGGGAGAATTAAGGTTTATAAACAAGTTGCAGACCAAAACAGATGAGATAACATCGGCTTAGACATGAAACCCGAAGACAACTCTCCCCAACCAGAAGAAGTGAACGAGGCCCTGAATCAGGACCTCCTCCAGGATTTATCTGAGCAGGGAAAGACCAAAGAACTGGTTGAAATGTTTGAGGAACTGCCCACAATGGATGTGGCCGAGTTTCTGTCGGAAAAGCCCCTCAATGAAATCCTGGCGCATTTAAGAAAGCTTGACCTCGATGATCAGGGAAGAATTTTCTCGGATTTCGCCCATGACCTCCAGCTTGAGATTTTCCGGAATATGGAAAGGCGCGAGTGCGCGCACCTCATGGGTCACATGTTTTCCGATATCCGCGCCGATCTTTATCAGGAACTCACGAAAGATGAGCAGATCGAACTCCTTCCTTATTTAGACCGCAAGGTCAGAGAAGACGTCATCATCCTGTCGGCCTACCCTCCGGAATGCGCGGGTGGTATTATGACCACCGACTTCGCCACGATCTTTGCGGACATGTCGGCCGCTGAGGCGATGGCCAAAGTCAGAAAAGATGCTCCTTCAAAAGACATGATCTTTTATATCTACGTCGTGGATCACTCGATGGTGATGAAGGGTTTTGTCACGTTGAAAGATCTCGTCATGAGTGAACCTCAGACAAAAGTCATTGAAATGCTCTCGGAGTTTTTCGTTTACGCCGAAGTAAATGAAGACCGGGAATCCGTTGCCCAGAAAATTGAAAAATACGATCTCGCTGCCGTTCCCGTCCTGAATTCTCTTAATCAGCTGGTGGGAGTTGTCTCTCATGAAGCAGCGATTGACATTATTCAGAAGGAGAACACCCAGGATCTCGAGATGTTCATGGGGATCATGCCGACAGCGAATGACGGAAATTACATGACGACATCGTCATTCCATCATTTTAAAAAGCGTGTGGTTTGGCTTGTGTCCCTTGCGGCGATCGGGATTATTTCCGGCATGATCATCAATGAATATCAGGGAGTCCTTGAGCACTTTATCATTCTCGCGATGTACATGCCCATGATGGCGGCAACTGGCGGTAACACCGGCTCGCAAGCTGCGACCGTGGTGATTCGTGCACTTTCACTGGGTGAAATTGAAGACAAGGATTGGTACCTGATTATCTTCAAGGAAATGAAAATTTCCTTCATGCTTTCTATCTGTGTCGCCTTCCTGACTTATTTAAAAATTGCGTTTCTTTCATTCTCCTCCCTTCTTCCGAAGGGCTTCACCATGAGTTACATCGGTGTCACGATTGCCATAGCCATCGCCATCCAGGTCATCACTTCTGCGCTTATTGGTGCCGGTCTCCCCCTTCTCGTCAGACGTCTCGGAGGCGATCCCGCGGTCGTAGCGAGCCCCGCAATTACGACGATTGTCGATATAACCGGGCTTCTTATCTATTTCACCGTTGCCGTTCACACCTTAGGTATTTCCTAAGGACTTCTCCCCATACTAAAATAAGGTCTCATCAGGAGACCTGAATGCAAGTTGTCATCCTTTGTGGCGGTTCCGGAACACGTTTGTGGCCGGTTTCCCGTAGTCTCTACCCCAAGCAGTTCGTAAAACTTTTTGGTGATCAGTCTCTTTTTCAAAAAACGATTCTGAGAAATGAATTCGCTACATCCTATTCAGTTGTCATTAATCAGGACCAATATTTCATGGGCCTTGATCAGGCCGAAGAAACAAAAATCCAATCGAAGAAGAAATTCATCCTCGAGCCTGCGGGAAGAAATACGGCGCCGGCCATCGCAATGGCCGCACTCGCCTCCGATCCTGAAGAAATTCTTCTGGTCGTGCCTTCTGACCACCTGATTGAAAAACAAGATGCCTATGTGGCCCTCGTCAAGAAAGCAGAAGAGCTGGCCCGGAACGGAAAACTCGTCACTTTCGGCATCAAGCCAGGCTACGCTGAAACTGGTTATGGTTACATCGAGACCAATGGGCTCGAAGTAAAATCCTTTAAGGAAAAACCCGACCTAAAAACAGCGGAAGCCTACGTCTCTGCAGGAAATTATTTCTGGAACAGCGGGATGTTCTGCTTTAAAGCCGGAGTCTTCCTCGAAGAATTAAAGATTCATGCTCCCGATATCTACGAACAGTCTCATCGCGCTTTCACCAGTGCTAAAACAGATGCCGCCATCAGAATCGGACTCGACGACATGAAGGCCATCCGTTCTGAGAGTATCGATTATGCAGTCATGGAAAAATCAAAGAAAGTGAATGTGATTCCTGCAGACATCGGCTGGAGCGACCTCGGTTCATTTGACTCTCTCTACGATGCTCTTCCGAAAGATGAAAACGGAAATACGAAGTCCGAAAACGTCATTCACATCGGATCAAAAAACAATCTCATCATTTCCGGTAAGCGCCTCATCTCAACGATTGATGTTCAGGACCTGATGATTGCTGACACAACGGACGCTCTCGTTATTGCCCGCAAGGGTTCCACGCAGAAAGTAAAAGATGTCGTGGCGCTGGTTAAAAAAATGCATCCGGAGATGACGGAGGTGCATACGACGGCGCATCGTCCCTGGGGAACTTATACAATTCTCGAAGAGAATCCTGGCTACAAAGTGAAGCAGATTACGGTGAGACCGGGAGCGAAGCTTTCCTATCAGCTTCACCACCAGCGCTCTGAACACTGGATCGTCGTGCGGGGAATTGCCACCATCACCATCGAAGACAAAACATTTGAACTCAAGGCCAATGAGTCGACCTATATTCCGAAAGAGGCGAAGCACCGGCTCGCCAATTTGCAGAAAGATGACCTCGTGATCATCGAGGCACAGGTCGGAAACTATCTCGGTGAGGATGACATTGTGCGACTGCAGGACGACTATAAACGTAACTAATTGAAAGCGCGAAAAAGTGTCGCGACTCTGACATCTGGACGTGATGAATGGATTCTCTTACATTGAAGTTAACACCATTCACTTTCAGAGGGACTCATGTTCAGATCATTTTTGATCCTTATCGCTTTTTGCTACGTTCTCACGACTCTTACAAATCTTTGATTGAGGTAAGGTGAAATGGAATTCACCCCGATCATTGAGACTCTCTCATCTTATTTCTCTCCCTCTCCCCTCGTAAAAAAAGATCCTGTTCCTTTTGTTGTGATGATTCTCTCGCCTCATCCTGATGATGAATGCATTGTGGGATCTCTCGCCCTTCGGCTGCAGAAAGAAAATAATGTTCACATCGTGAATGTTGCCGTCACACTGGGTTCAAACAAAGAGCGCCAGTCTGAAAGACTAAAAGAACTCGAGGCGGCGTGCGAGCATCTGGAAATGGAACTGGTCGTTCTTCATGAGAACTGGTCAAAGAAAACGAAAGAACTGAAAAGCCTTATCTTGAAATATCAGCCACAACTGATTCTTGCTCCACATGTGAAGGATCATCATCCGACGCACATTAAGACCGGTCAGCTTCTGAAAAAGGTTCTCGATAAGAAAAAGAACACGCTCATTGCGTGGACCGAATTCTGGGGACAACTGGAGAAGCCCAATACGCTGGTTGAGGTTCCATCAGAGATTCTTCTTCTTCAGATGGAGGCCCTCGCTAAGCATGTTGGTGAAGTGTCCCGTAATCCTTATCACCTGAGACTTCCGGCCTGGATGATGGATAATGTCCGGCGCGGCTCAGAAGTGATCAGTGGAAAGGGAGCGGCGTCACCGACCATTCCTTTCGGCGTTCTCTATCAGCTTCAGATTTCGAAAAAAGGAAAACTGAAAGACGTGAAACTTCCAAGTTCCTTTCTGTCTCATCTTGCCGATCTTGGTGAGATCGTAAAAAACGAAATCGATTAAATTTTCAGGTTAATTTTTGAAGCGGCATCCGGATCGAGCACCAGGGTGAAATTCGGATGAGACTTTAAAAAAGTCGCGGGACAGGTCGGATCATCATGATGGTTCATGAGGTATTTGATGGCGTCAGCCTTAGACTTCCCCGTGGCAAGCATCACGAGATGCTTTCCTTGCAGAATCGTTTCGATGCCCATGGAGAGAGCTCTCATCGGCATATCCCCGTTCGGGAAATCGGATTCGTTGGCCTTGCGTGTTTCGGGAGTTAGTTCAACCAGACGAGTGCGGGAATTCTTCAGAGACCCCGGTTCATTGAAACCGATGTGACCATTGCCGCCGATTCCCAGGAGCTGAAGATCAATTCCTCCCGCTTCTTTCAAAGAGAGTTCATAGTGACTGGCAGCTTCGTGAATCGAATCAGCAAAGACCGGCGGAAAAGAAAACTGATCAACGTGAAGGTTCAGGGGATTCAGGACGCGTTTTTCAATGTACGTGCGGAAACTTGCCGGGTGTCCCTTCGGAAGACCCATGTATTCATCGAGCATGAAGAAAAAGCATTTCTCTGATTTGAGGTTTTGAATCTGAGCGAGCCTCGCCCATTCCGCATAAACCGGTTCCATCGTTTTGCCGGTTGCGAGTCCAATCACCGAATTCGGATGAGAGCTGATCCGGTCAGTGACCATCGTGGCGACTATGGTTACTGCTTCCTGAGTGGATTCACTTAAAATGATTCTCATGCTTTATGACCTTCCTGTGTCCCAGATACTGTAAAATATTCGGATTCGGAATTCAATATTTGAATTCCGAACATGGGCAGCATAAACAGTGCTCATGAAACCAAGGCTATCTCTTCTTATTATTGAAGACGACAAGTATTCCCGTCTCAACTTGCGGGAAATACTACAGCCTTTTGGCGTGGTGGAAGAAGCCACGACGATAGATGAGGCCCTCGAAAAATTGCGCGGTTTTACCTATGACATTGTCCTCACTGACATAGAGTTAGGTGCGGGATCTGGTGTGGAAATCATTCCTGAGATCGTTAAGAAGGGCTCACACTGTATTGTCGTGAGTTCTTATGAGAATGAAGAAGTAATCGAGAAGGCCTATCTCTTAGGGGCCAAACATTTTCTTTCGAAATTCCGCCTGAAGGAGCAACTCCCGGGATACATTCACAAATTCCTCATGGCGAAGAATGCGCGCTTTGAGAAATTCATCACTCAGGATTTCATCACCCAGGATCCGGAACTCATTGGCGACCTTCAGAGGCTCTGTGAAATCAACTGGAAAAACCAGACGCTCTTTATTGAAGGTCCAACTGGTACGGGGAAGAGCTTACTCGGAAAACTCATTCACGAACTCACCACTCCGGACGCTAATATCGTTCACTTAAATTGTTCGGAGCTCTCTGACCAGTTACTGGAAAGTGAACTCTTCGGTCACGAAAAAGGTGCCTTCACGGGGGCGGATCA
>CANGAC010000026.1 GCA_947451425.1 Bacteriovoracaceae bacterium
TTCCGGAGTGGACAGCAGCAGTTTCTGCAAATGCGGAAATTAAATCTGCCTTCGCCCTCAATGCCCAGATCCACATGCTCTCTTGTATCGTTGGTCTCGGGACTCTCGGGGACACGTACACAAAAGGGATTGCGGACCTCCTCCTGACGAAAGGAAAGGTTCAGACTTCCATCAAGTTCGGCCTCGGTGACTGGTCAATGCCGGAAGGCATGGGCTTCTGGGGTTACGAATCGGATGAGCAGCTCGACACGGATAACGAGCGCTACCCAAGTCATAAGCGCGACTCAGAGATCATGCAGAAAGGTGATATCCGCGTCGCTGTGAAAGACACTGGTGCTTCACGCTCAGGGTTGATTACCGGAGTGGACTTCATGCTTCTCACAAAAGACAACCGCGCGGTGAAGGCTGCGAGAACGACGGCGACCATGAAGCTTAACCTTCCGATGCCGAAAACGATCCGCATTCCCGGCACCAACACTTTCATCAATACAAAATAGTCAGCTATTCAGGGAGAGACCGGGTCCTCGGTTTCTCCCTTCTTAAAAACATTTAACTTCACGCTTTCTTTGCTGCCTCCTATCATCAAGAGAACGTCATCTCTGGAGGCCCTTTGAAATTTCCCAAACCCTTGCGGTTCTGGTTCGAGCTCACTGTCATTTTTTTTGCGATTCAGAACCTCATCCGTCTCGCCTTTACGATCGAAAAAACTCCCGGATTCCCGGATGTTCTGGATAATCTTTTTGACGGCGTTCTCTGGGATATCGGTACTTGGTCCTTCCTCTCGCTTCCGGTGGTGGTACTCTCGCTCACCTTGAAGGCCAGCTGGTGGGAAAAGTTCCAGCGCTCAAACGCCCGACTCCCGGTCCTCCTCGTTCTTTCCATCCTTCTGGTTTATGTGGGCGTGTGTGAACTCTTCTTCTGGGAAGAGTTTCATTCGCGCTTTAACTTCATTGCCGTCGACTATCTGATTTATACCAACGAAGTGCTCGCGAATCTCCGACAGTCTTTCCCGATGGGATGGATCACAACCGGTGTCGTCGTTCTTGCGACGCTGCTTTCTTATGGAGTGACGAAGATAAAAGTTCAGGAATTTGAAATCAAGCGCCTGCCTGCTCTGGCCGGCTTTCTTATTTTCCCAGTGCTGTTTAGTTACACACTGAAGTCGTACCTGGAAACTCACGACACGGATTTCCATGACAACCAGATTTCCAGAAACGGATTCATGGAATTCTACCGCGCCTTCCGCTCAAACAAGATCGACTTCCGGCAGTTCTATGCGACGATCTCCGACGCGGAAGCAGGGAAGATCTATGATTCCAAGACTGTGACAAACGCACAGTTACCGTTTCCCTTTACGATGAGAAAACCAAACGTTGTGATGATCGTCGTAGAAAGCCTCGGGGCCAAGTTCATCGGACCCTTGGGTGGAATGGAAAACACAACGCCTTACCTCAATGCACTGGCAGAGAAATCCGTCTTCTTCAAAAATCTCTACTCTACCGGCACGCGGACTGTCAGGGGACTTGAAGCGATTAATCTTTCTGTCCCCCCGACTCCGGGTTACGCCGTCGTGAAACGCCCGGAGCACAAGGGCCTCTACTCCATGGGCAGAACGTTCGCGGAAAACGGCTACGAGCCGATGTTCCTCTACGGAGGAAACGGCTTCTTCGATAACATGAACTCTTTTTTCGGCGGCAACCACTACAAAGTTTTTGACCGTGATGATTACGCCAAAGAAGAAGTGACCTTTGAGAATGCCTGGGGAGTCTGCGACGAAGACATGTTTCAGAAAGCTGATAAGCTCATCACCGCCCGCACTTCGAAAGAACCATTTCTGCTCTTTATGCTCACGACCTCCAATCACCGGCCCTTTACGTATCCGAATGGGAAAATTGATATCCCGAGTGGTGAGAGCCGGGCGGGTGCCGTGAAGTACACCGACTACGCGATCGGGAAATTCATCGAGGATTCCCTGAAAAAAGACTGGGCGAAAAACACCATCTTCGTCGTCGTCGCTGACCACAGTACCGAAGGCCGGGGCCAGTTTGAGCTTGAGATGGCCGACTTCCACATTCCGATGTGGATCTATGCTCCCGGACACCTGAAACCGCTTGTCGTTTCCAAACTCGGAAGCCAGATCGACCTTCTTCCTTCGCTCATCCATCTCCTTGGTCTCAAGGACGATTCCCCGTATTTCGGAAGAAGCTTCTTCAACGATAACTGGAAAGACGAACGCGCACTGGTGGGGAATTATCAATTCGTGGGTTATTACAAAGACCGGATCCTGACGACGCTCGGACCGAATAAAGTCATCCGCTCGTACGAGTTTGACCCCGAAACGAAAAAGCAAAGTGACACGAAGAATCTGAGTTTCAAGGATGAGGCGATCACGTATTACCAGACGGCGAGTTCACTTCTTGATAGCGGGAAGTTTCACCCGGCAGAATAAAAAAGGGCCCCGGAGGGCCCTTTCGTTTATTTTGTTTCGAGAGAAACTTTGAGAACGCGAACCTGGTGTGTTTCAAATCCGTCATCGTAAGTCTGTTTTACGATCTGAGTTTTGAACTTACAGTTACCAGTCGCTTTGGCCATGCGGTAACGGAAGATTCCTACCGGGCGAACCTTAGCACACTCAACCTGCTGGCCTTCAACATCAAGAACAACTGATCCGGCCACAAGTGAGAGACCTTCAACTTTTACTCTTTCGTAGTTTGGACCTGAATCATCAGAGCTGTATCCAGTAGAGATAGCGAGCTCAACCCATGCGCGACCCATTTCTTCATTGATGCCGAATGAACCATCAACCTGACCAGTTGAATAGTTAGTCGTTTCATAAACAGGGATTGAAGCAGCAAAAGAGTTCAGTGCAGCGAGAGCGAGGACAGTAGCAATCAGATTTTTCATTTTTCTTCTCCTGAGAAGAGTTTTTGTTTTAGTGACTCGGTTGAGTGCTTTAAACCAAACTCCTTCTGAAAAAAGAAGTGGGTCAAAAAGACTTAACCGAATCCGCATCTTCTCCTGACATTCGCAGGTAAAATTGATAGGGTTCTGTTTATGAACCTCGTCTATCCGCCCTGTTACCCGGTCTGCAGTTGTGAGCCCTACATGGCCGGACTCATTCTTCAGCCGTGGGCCTTCTGGACATCTCTTCTTTATCTCCCGGCAATCTATTTCGTCGCGAAGAAAAACCCCAACACTTCACGCTCCTGGATCTCAGGCATCATCTTAGTGACCATTGCGAGTCTGCTTGCTCACGCGAGCTTCGATAAACTCACGCTGGCGTTCGACGAAGCAGCAGTTGTCCTGGTTCTTCTCTCGTATCATCTGAATGAAAAAACCTGGGCCCGTGCGATCGGCCTCAACATCCTTCTGATCGCGATCTTCGCTACGGTTTTTTTCTCTCTGCCGTTTGACGTGTGGGTTCCCCTCGTCTTCGTGCTCTTTCTTTTTTCGGGATATCTGGCGTACCGGAAACTCGGAGGCAAAGCCTTTCTCGACCGAGAGTTTCTCGTCTCGATAGCGATCTACGCTGCGTCGTTTGCGCTCTTTGCTTATGATAAACATCCGCTTCTCTGTAAGGCGGAGTTTCTTCCCTATGGACACCCTGCGTGGCACGCAGGTGCTGCTGTGACGACGTATCTGTTTGCGGATTGGTGGTTCAGGAAAGGCCCCCGGAAGATCCAGGGGCCCTGAGAAAGATTACTTAGTTTCGAGAGTGACTTTAAGAACGCGCACAGTGCGGGTCTCAAATCCATCATCAACAGTCTTCTTGATCGTCTGAGACTTGAACTTACATTTACCTGTAGATTTAGCTACGCGATAGTGAAAGATTCCCACCGGACGAACCTTAGCACATTCGATCTGCTGGCCTTCAACGTTCAAAACAACTGATCCACCGACAAGCGAGAGGCCTTCAACTTTTACTCTTTTATAATCAGGACCAGAATCATCTGACTGGAACCCAGACCAGATCGCGAGTTCAACCCAGGCACGCCCCAGTTCTTCGTTGATGCCGAAAGATCCATCAACCTGGCCTGAAGAATAATTTGTTTCTTCATACACCGGTGTTGAAGCTGCGAAAGAGTTGAGAGCAAAGAATGCGAGGACGATAGCGATGAGAGTTTTCATTTTTCTTCTCCTGAGAAGATGGTTTTGGTTTGTCACTCTGTGTGTGTGCCTTAAACCAAACTATCCGGAGAAAAAGAAGTGGGAGAAAAAGACTTAACAGAATCCCAAAGGTCCCTGACGAGACTCTAACAATGCTTTATCAAAATTACAGGACTTACGGCAATCCCTCTGAAATCTGGATGAGGTTTCCATCCTGATTGATCTTCCAGACGTCGAGCTTCTTCGGATCGACGGGGTCAAGATTTCCGACGGCGAACGCCTCGAATCCGGTTCCGGATTTGTAGCAATCATCTTTTTTCCCCTGAGAGAAAAACTTGTTCGCTTCATCGAGGAACTTTTTACTGATGTTTTTATAGGTCACAGGAAACAGATCCACCGTCGTCGCTTTCTTTCCGACGGCACAGTATTTCTTGAAGCCCAGGATGTAGCGGTGGTGTTCCTCGTGCTTGAAGTCTTTTAAAACTTCCTCGAGATTGTTGGAGAACATTTTGAGTTTCTTTTCTTCCGCGAGCATCGTCGTGAGTGCCAGCTTCGCCTGGATCTGCATCATCTTCGCGCGGAACCAGATGGAAAGGTAGCCAGGGATCAGAAGACAATCATCTTTCGTGAGAGGCCCCGGGCAAGAGTCGACTTCCTTCAGGCGATCCTGGCAAAGTGTCGTTCCGGTATCCGTGCAGTCCTCTTTCAATCTCTTTAAAAACGAATCCCCCATCTTGGTGAAGAGCTGGCGTTTTTTTGAAAGATCATGGCAAACATCTTCGAGCCCGTAGTGGCAGGCCCGGCGAAAATATAAGTGAGAAAGATTGCCGTCTTCTTTTTTGAGTAACCGCCCGAGGGAGCGGCAGGCGAAGGGTTCGAACTTGTCACACGCTCGGTTAAGGTACGTGATCCCCTCTTTCGGTTTTTTTTGCGCAAGAAGGGCGGTGCCTGCGTACGTGCAACCGATGATCGATTCGCGCTTACAGAGGGCTTCGCCAATCACGAAGGAGTTTTCCCAGTTTTCGCGCGACATATAATAGGCGCCGAGTTTTTCGCATCCCATTGGCTCGCGTTTCTGACACGCATCCATCAGCGCTTGCTCTTCGGGACGAATCGCCATGGCCATCATCGGAAAAAGGATGAGGAAAAAAATCTTCATGTGAATATTCTAAAAGGCCGTGTGATGAACGGCAATCTTAGTGTGCATTTGGCACTAAAGTGGTCCTACGGCCAACATTGTCTCAAATCGCCTGTCATGCGCCGGGCGACAACTCAGAATATCCATTAGCTTAACTAATTCCTCACATAAGGGTTCCTTGACCAAGTCATTGGCGATTACCTACCATTTAGGGAGTCTTGAACAAGGAAGTTTCAATGAGACAGATTTTCGCCCTGATGTTGATTATGATGACCAGCAATTCATGGGGCTGGGGTTCTCAAGGCCATATGGTCGTGGGACAAATCGGCCAGAACAACTTAACACCCGCTGCTAAAAAGGCCGTCCAGACGATCCTCAAAGGTCAGACCCTCGCTGATGTTGCGAACTGGGCCGATGTGGTGAAATCAAAACCGGAATGGGCGCATACCAAGCCTTGGCACTTCATCGACATCGCTGATGGCCAGGATTACACAACGACCGAGCACAAAGCTGAAGGCGATGTTGTGGGTGCGATCACGGATATGGTGAAGGTTCTGAAAGATTCATCTTCAGCTGATCTTGAAAAAGAAAATGCCCTGAAATTCATCGTTCATTTTGTCGGCGATATCCACCAGCCCCTTCACGTCGGGAAGCCGGAAGATCGCGGCGGAAATGATGTCCGCATCACTTTCAATGGCAAAGGCTCAAACCTCCACGCCCTTTGGGATTCTCTCATGATCATGAAGTCGCCGATGGACTACATCCAGTACGCCAACTGGCTTGAGCATGGGAAGATGTTCACTCCCCCTTACGATCTTCCGGGCTTCGCTTTCAGCACGATCATTTCTGAAGACATGAATGCCCGCAAAGAGATCTACAATTTCTCTCCGGGAACTCAGGGCAATGTTCAGGTAACTGAAGCTTATTACAACAGAAACGTTGACCTCATGAACCGCCAGCTTTTAAATGGCGGCAAGCGCCTCGCGACTCTCCTCAATTCTGTCTTCAGATAATACACGTATAAGTTTTGTCTATGTCTATCCCCGTATCTCTTTGTTACAAAGAGGTATGGGGGTCTCTATGAAAATACTTTCGATGCTTTTACTCTTAATTTCGTGCAGCTCATTCGCCGGAGGGCGTGACCTTCCGACCGCCGATTATGTCGATATTCCGAGCTACCTTGGCAAATGGTACACGATCTCCTCGCTTCCTCAGTTTTTCACAAGAAACTGCGTGGGCCAGACTGCGGAATATGGTCTCATCAATGAACAGACCATTTCCGTGCTGAACACCTGCCTGAAGAAAAAAGGCACGACAAAAATCAGCGGTCAGGCGGTGGTGAAAAATGCCGCCACCAATGCTGAGCTCATCGTGACGTTCAATTCCTTTTTCACCAGACTCTTCCGGGTGAAAGGTGACTACACGATTGTGAAGCTTGATGCAAAATACCGCTACGTCTTAGTGGGAGATCACAAGCGGAAATCCATGTGGATTCTCTCCCGGACTCCTACCATGCCGGAAGCAGACTACAATGATTATGTTTCCTTCGCTGAGGCCCAGGGATTCCCGGTGAAAAATCTCGTTCTTTCAAAATTCTGATTCTACGATATCGGGAGAAGGACAGAAACCTCTGTGCCTTCTCCTTCCTTACTCTTCACCACAATTGATCCACTGAACGCTTTCACAATCTCATGGGTGATATAGAGCCCGAGACCGAGTCCCGCGATGCTCGTGACTTTCCCCCCGCGCTCAAACTTGTCAAAAATTCTCGGGATGTGTGCTTCTGGAATTCCCACACCGTGATCTTTCACGGACAGGACCACTTCCTTCCCTCGCTTCAGGAGACTGACCAGAACCGGTCTTCCCAGACCGTATTTCATGGCATTGTTCAGGAGATTCACCATCACCTGCTCCATCCGGTAGCTGTCCACGAAAACCAGTGGGTTCTGGGAAATATCGAGCTTCAATTCCATGCCGGAGGACTCAAACTGCGGCCTCATCGCTTCCACCACTTCCGCCACCAGAGACCCAAGCGGAGTCGATGTCAGGTGGTAATTCATCTTTCCGGATTCGAGGCGGCCCACATCGAGAAGGTCATTCACGAGCAAAGTCAGGCGATCGATCTGCCGGATGGCATTGATGATGGGCCTTTCGATGTCCTGGGACTTGCTCCCCCGGATCATCATCTGCAATTGGAGCTTCAGCGCCGTGATCGGAGTTTTCAACTCGTGCGAAGCAATGGATAAGAATTCATCGCGCGCGCGGACCGCCCTTTGTGTGGAGAGGAAAAGACGGTTGTTATCGAGGATTGTCCCGGCCCGTCTTCCGATTTCCTGGACGATGGAAAAATCCAGTTCATCGAAAGGGGTTCTCCCTTTCTCGCGGGAGATACTGAAGACTCCGAGGATACCGTCTCGCCCTCTCACGGGTGTGATGATGGAAGAGGAAGTTCCCAGGAGATGGTAGAGTTCAATTTTTCTGGGAGATGCTCCAGACCTGAGGAATTCCTCATCGGTGATACTTTTTTCGAGGGTCGCCTCACCCATCATCGCTCGCTGGACTTCAATCGCCTTCTCATTCGGAGGAAAGTCCCGGATGAATTCATCGATGTAGGGTTTTAGTTTCTCATCCCGATGAAGCCCCGCAACTCTCAGGAGAACACCATCATCGTTCCAGAGTGACAGCACCGCCCAGTCACCCAGGACCGGGACTACGGAGCGCATGAGCCGTTGAGCAGTTTCCTTGTAATCAATCGTCTCCGAGAGTGAGGAGATCGCCTGCGCCACGAAGTTCTCGCGCTCCTGAATTTTTTGCCGCTCAACTTTAATGGCATCATTCTGAAGTTCGATCGCCCGCTGTTTTTCCAGCTTCACTTTTTCGGTGATGTCCTCGGAGACTCCCAGGAGATAAATGGGCTTTCCGTTTTCATCCAAGATCGGGATTTTTTTTGTATGAAGGAGTTTTTTTCCAAAGGCGGTATCTATCTCTTCCATCGGGATATCGTGGATCGCTCCAGCGTTCAGGACCTCGCGGTCCTTCTCCTGAAAAGCCCGGGCCTGATCCGGCGGGAAAAAGTCAAAGTCGCTTTTTCCCAGGAGGTCTTCACTCTTCAGCCCGAGGAGCACAAGTCCCGCGTGATTGAAGTTCCGAAAACGAAGGTCGTCTGCGTTCTTCACAAACACCATAAGAGGAAGGTTATCGAGAAGGGAATTGAGGAAGCTACTGGCCTTCGCGAGCTCCTCTGTCTTGTGAAGCTTGAGCCTTCCCTCTTGATATTTTTCCATCGAGAAGCTGATCCAGAACCCCAGGCAAGTGAGAATCATGAGCATCAGAACGTCTTCGGGTCCGAAGCGCTCCGGTGGAATGATAAAAATGCCGGCGAGGGTGAGGCAAAAGACGGTTGCAATCATTCCCTGGGCCATGCCCCACATCCAGGCAGAGATAAAAACCCAGAAATAAATGATGACCCATTGGCTGAGTGAAAGAACATGCTTTTCTGCATAGACTGCGAGGACGGAGCCCAGGAGGGTCAGAAAGGTCTTCAGAAAGAACTTCATAGGAAAACCTTAGCATAAGACAGCATTTGAATCTTGTGTTAGCGTCGGCCAAATCAAATCTTAAGGATAAAAATGGATACCTCAGACAAATGTCCCAAGTGTGGTTCGGAAGACAGCTATCAGGATGGAAGCCTTATGGTATGCCCTTCCTGTTTTCACGAATGGAACCCCGAAAAGATGTCTGAAGTAGTCGCCGAGGACACGTCGATCAAAGACGCCCATGGAACAGTCCTGGCCGATGGGGACTCTGTTTCTGTGATTAAAGATCTAAAGGTGAAAGGATCTTCATCTGTGGTGAAAGTCGGAACGAAGGTGAAAAACATCAAACTAGTCGAGAGTACCGACGGTCACAATATCTCATGCCGGATCGAAGGCATCGGCGCCATGAATCTTAAGTCCGAGTTCGTGAAGAAGGTTTGATCTCATCAGGACATTTTTTCGTGGGATTTTATTCGACCGCGTCCTTAACTTTGTCTGCTCCGTTCTTCACAGAATTGACTCCCTTCTTGGCCGCGCATTCCATTTTCCCATGGATAAGACCACAGGTACTGTCTTCGATGTTTCTTCCGGCCTTATTCACTCCCCGTCCAGCATCGCGGGATGCTTCCTGAGCTTCCTGCTTCATCTTCTTCGTCGTTGATTCCCCGTATGATGAGGAGAGCGAAATAATTCCTAAAAGTGCACCGAGAGCGATTGCGTTTTTCATGGCAACTCCTTTTGAGACTAAAAGAGAAGCAAAGCCCGGGCCACAGTCTGACGCTCAGATTCGCGAGATAACGCGCATCCTGTTCATCCCGCCACAAGGATAAGTCCTGAGACGAATCTTTTCCACGACCGATGAATCAGCAAGGTCAAAGCGCCGGGAGTTTCCGCGGAACGCTTTCACGTTGGTTTTCGGAATCAATTCCTTCCACGCTTTTCCGTCCCAGGCCTCGAGAGAAACTTCGAGCGGATTGTTATTCACAAAATACGTGAAATCCATTTCCACTCTCTCAACCGGGAGTGGTTTTGCGAGGGCGATCACAACTTCTTCGTAATGGCCCGGAGTGCGCGAACGGGCGGACTCCATGCCGTCGAACATATTGATCGGTGCCAGCGGTGAAAGGAGCGAGGAAGCAGGTGAATAATGCTCATCCGTTGCGGAGAGGACTTTTGCCCCGTACGCGAGACTCGCATTGTTGAACTCGCCTTTCACGGCGCTCCAATTCTTTTCAATTTCAGCTGTTGTTGGTGAGTACGGGATCGCCAGTGGTTTTTTCGTCTGGGGAACTTTTTCCTCATACACTCGTGAGACACCGTCGAAGGACTTCTTTTCATTCGCCGGGAGATCAGTGAAAAGACCAAGACGAGTGAAGCCCCCATCCGGATACTGATAGGCCTTCACCTCTTTCACAATACCAGTGGCCTCGGGCAGAGCGATCCGGAGTTCTGAGTGCCCCTGGAGTTTCGTTCTCGGAAGAATGGTTTTCCAGTTTCCGTCGATGAATCCTTCTAGGCTCACTTCCGGAGAATAGTTTCCCGTATGATATTTTGTGGAAAGGAGGATATAGCGAATCGCCGCAGATTTTTTCAGCTCGAGGTGAAGCCAGTCCACTCCGTAAGGATTGTGCCGGACAGTTTCCCAGCTATCCATGACCTTACCTTGTTTTCCGAAGAGCTCCGGATCAAACTTCGGAAGGTGATCGGAAATGAGATTCTCTGCGCAGGCAAACATCTCATCACTCACGTCAATGATCTTCCCGCCCACGCAGAGATTGTAGTCTGCGAGCGGATCAACCGGACCTTTATCCGTGATCGCTTCCGGTCTCATCGGCCGGAAAGCATTGAAGATGAGATTCTTATAGCCGAGATTCACAATTTCTTCCTGGCGGAGTTTGTCCGTGGAAAAAGTTTTCCCGAAGTTCGCAAAATCAATCCCGGAGAAGTTCATCTGTTTCAGAATCAGCTGCGCGGCTTCAGCGATGAAGAGCATCGCCTCATTGTCCTTATTGGCAAAGATCACAAATCCCTTCCCGCGATCAGGGCCTTCATAGCAGTGAAGGCAAAGGCTCCGGAAGCCGTCGTTAGCTCCCTGGTGAATCATGAGTTTATTGTCACCGGCGTAGGCAATAAAAATGCCCAGCCCCATGAGGCAGCCCATGAATTTTTTGCAACCAAGATCCGTCCCATGAAGCATCAGGCGTGCGGTATCGTGAGAGATGGGACCGCGGGTGTGGGTTGAGTGATAGGCCTTCTCAAGATTCGTGAGAAACGCTCCCATCGACGACGTCGTCGCCATCGCACCCGCTGCGAAGGCCGGGAACATTTTCCTTCTCCCCTCAACGAGTTTTCCGGAATCCGTGAAGCCACTGGCGTAGGTGACATTCGGGAGATTTCTTTGTTCAAAAGAAAAATCCGTCATCCCCAGCTGATCTAAAAAAGGACGAGTGAGAACTCTGATGTCTTTTCCTTCCATCGCTTCGATCAGGTGCTCGAGGACGATGAATCCTCCCCCGGAATACTGAAATTTTGTTCCCGGAGGATTTACGACCTGAATAGGTTCATACCCATACTCTTTGTTCCCCGAGAGAAATTCCGTGATCGGCGGCATCTCACGATCGGCCGGAACTCCATTCACATAGTGAAGGTTCAGCGCCTTGTGAGACATGAGGTGCTCAATTG
Source organism: Bacteriovoracaceae bacterium (assembly GCA_947451425.1). Lineage (GTDB taxonomy): Bacteria > Bdellovibrionota > Bacteriovoracia > Bacteriovoracales > Bacteriovoracaceae > Peredibacter. Next base: position 11,464 of record CANGAC010000026.1, read on the forward strand.
TGACAGCATCCCCGTCCGGTATCCGGTACGTGGATTTGGTTTCAGACAAAAGCTTATTTACGACAGTCGAGAGGGAAATTCCTTTCTTCGTGAAGTGCTCAATGGCAAACGCACTCGCCACGGGCTTACTGAGAGAGGCCACTTCGTAGCGGGTCTTCCCGATGGAATTCCCGAAGGGAAAGCGGTAGCAGAAATCATTATCTATGAATGTGATCTGAGCCGAAGGAATGTTTCTTTTGGCGAGGAGCTCATCGATTTCCAGATGAAGGGTGTTCAGGGGCCGCGCCTCGATTCTTTTTCTCGTGATCTCCCACAGGGCCTCGCGGGCGTTTTTCCATTCCTGATCGCGGGTATTCTGAAAGCGCTCTTTCAAGAGAGCAAGCATCTGCGGTCCGGATTTTCCTTTCGCCGAGACCATGAACTTGATGCCGAATTTTTCCTTGTACTTTTTTCCCCATTCAAGAAGCTCGGCCTGACCTTCTGTGACCTTTTCCTGCTCCGACCTTGCCTGGGCATCGAGACCCTTCGGACTTTCTCCGATGTCGCCGTGAAAACTCGCGGCCGAAAGGATCATCTCTTCTGAGAATGTGAACAGAGAATCTTCAATGCCTTTCAGATCGATGTAGGGAGAATGCATGTACTGAGCGGCCAGCGCCTGGATCCCGCACATTTCAAAATAATAGTGGAAGCGTCTCACGTCCTCGCGAAGTGAAAATTTCTCAGGGTCAACTTCGAGGGCCTTCGCCCACGGATCGTTGGACGAGCGAAGAGTATCCAGGGTGAACGGAAGGAAAAGCTGGGTGGCAAATTCCACCGGGTCTTTATCCGTCATGAGTTTCAGCATGAGATTCATCGCAACGGGGTACCACTTCGACGTTCTCTCATCCCATTTCACCTGGACGATTTTTTTGTCGTTCGAAAGATCCTTCCGGATAAAATGCATCTCTTCATGGGCAATACGGATGAAGTCTTCGACAGAGAAGCGTCCATGATAAATCTCATGCCAGACTTCCCAGCGCGAGCGCTCGGCCGTCGCAAGATCATCCATCACACGGGCGGGAACTCCTCCCACCGTTGTCGGAAGGGCGACGCAGCCGTTTCCGGAGAGCCAGTCAGTAATGTACTGAAGCGACTGGAAGACATTGTAGCGGATCTCGTCCGGATGGTTGTTGGCGATGAAATTTGATTCGCGGATGTCGGCGACGATGAGGGAGCGCGCGTACATCGGATCTTTCTTATCCAGCCCCTTGATGTCGGGGCCGTGGATGAACTCGAGAATTTCTTTGTGGTATTTCTCTTCCAGTAAAGTGGTCACGAGAGTGTCGAGTTTTTTCGAGTCGCCATTCTGGTGAAACTTCCAGGCCTCAACTAAGGCCAGGCCCAGTCTCACGAAATCCGGGTGCGCCACCCAGAAACCCGTGAGGTCACGCTTAAACTGTGTGATCACATCGCGGATATACCCCTTAAGAGTGATCTGGAATGACGGTGAGGATATTTCCGGAGTCGTCGGAAGAATTCCGTACATGCCCCCGACTTTCACTCCCCCACGCGATCCGACGACATCAGCAAGAAGATCGTGCGAAGCTTTGATGTATTTGATTACGATATCCGGATCTGCCTTGACCGGAATCCGGTAGTTCGAATCTTCCTTAAAGAGCCTTGCGGTACTGGCGAGGTAATCGTGCCACCCAAGGGACGCTCCGACGAAATACGGATGAAGTTCATCGATCATTTCATGCACACGGAAAACGGCGCGCGGATTTTCCAGAACGATCATGAGGCGGATGGAGCCTACGGTATATTCTGGATGAAGTTTTTTGATTTTCTTCTCGGCCGTCTCCATCATGATCCGGATGTAGCGCGCCTCTTCTTCGTTTTCTAACTTCGGCACATAGAAGGCCAGGGCCTTGGGATTTTTCCAGTTCTTGAAGAAGTGAAGAGCAAAATCATAAAGGTGAAGCGGGATCGGCTCCCCCTTGTAGAACATAAAGAATGACGGAAGAGCGAGACCCGGGAAGCGCTTAATCGGAAGAGCGAGCTTTTCTTTTTCGAGCTGGTATTTCTCAAAACCAATCGTCCCATCGAGACACGCAGACAGATTAATCCCTGCGGCGATCAGATCTTCCCGCATCGGCGTTTTTGAATCCTCATCATCGGCCCCCCACTTGGGTAACGAATCATGAGTGGAAAGAAGTTCAGAAACGATCGCCGGCTCACCCTTGAGCTTCCGGTGATAGGAGTTCATCGCGTTCACAGAAAGCTTGGCATTGTCCGGTGGCCCAAAGAGAGTCACATGATTGCCCTTCAGCCATTCAGGGACCGGAGCAATTTTTTTCTCCGGCTTCGGATCTGAATACGTCGGAGTCCTGGGCCCCATGACGATTCTGCCTTCGCCGTCTTCAAGACCCATGATGGTCCTGTAATCCACACTGAGAAAATCACGCTTAAGATCGCGGTTGAACACGGCCAGAGATTTTGTTCTCTCATCAATGAACTTCCGGTCGCGCATGCGACGGCTGAGAACGAGCTCAAGCTCAGGTTTTAATTCTTCATACAGCTCACATAAGAAGCTCAGGGAGTCTGCATTCTCAAGCCCACCAGTCTCTCCCACATGCAAGAGACCGTCGACTCCCGGATAAGGAGCGGCCGACTGAAGAATGTGTGACTTTAGAGCAGGAGAAAGGAAGTCGTTATAATAAAGCACTAAGAACCCCGGTAAGTGGAAAGCCCAAATGGATTAAGAAGAAGTGGGACGTGATATTTGCGATCGGTATTTTTAATCTGGAAGACAACGGGAGTGTTCATGAAGAAATGCTCCTCGCCTTTGAAATACTCTTCAATGTGAAACGTCAGGCGATAGACACCTTTTTCTTTCGGACAATCGTACACAATTCTTCCGTCAGCATTGGTCTTATCAATGCCGACCGGCTGCCAGCCCTTGTCGGTTTTTTTCTCAAGGACTACCGTGACGTCAGAAGCAGGAGCCCCTTTGGTCGTATCAAGGATATGGGTCGAGATCATGGGTTTCCTTTGAATGAAAAATTCACACTTTCATTTTTTCCATCGCCAATGGTTATTTCCTGAGTCTGCGTTCCGAAAATTTCGTGCCAGGCCTCGAGGGTATAAGTTCCCGGTGGAAGCTCCGGAAGTTGAAATTCTCCCTGGGCATTTGTGATGGCGTAATAGGGATGCTCCATCACGGCGACATACGCTCCCATCCACGGATGAACAGAACACTTCGCCTGGAAGAACATTTCAGGTTTTTTAAAAGTCTTCGTCACGCGCTGGTCTTTCTTTGGCATGGCCACATTGAAGCGCTCGTTCTGGGTTGTGACCGAACGGACGTTATGGAAAACGGCATCTGAGTTAACGAAGGTCACTTTCTGTCCCACGCGCGCAGCTGCGACCCGCGGGTGATACATGCATCCCCTCTGATCGAGAATGAGTTCTCCGGGGATCACATCGTTGTCATTCACTTTCGTGGTCGGAGGATTTTTAATCGTTATGAGAACGTTCTGAAGTTTTCCATTATGGACGATGACTTCATTGGAATACGTATCTCCACCGCTCTTTGGTCCACACCCGGAAGGAAGTGTGAGTTTTTTTCCCGCTGGAGCTGGTCCTTCAAATTTGACTGTTCCGCTTACGCCATAGGTCCGGCCGTCAACACTGACGGGGGTGACCTTCGAGGGAGATGCTACGGGAGTTTCCGATTTCACCTCAGGGACTTCGGCAACTGCTTCTTCCGCGGGTTTCAGGGACGTCCACACAACCACAAAGGAAATGATCGCAATCCCGATCACCGCTGCCGTCATCGACCGCTTGGGATTGGAAAGGCGAACCACAAAGTATTCACGAATGCACGCACCACCGGCGGTGATGAGAAGAAGGATGAGCCAGTTGAGATCATGTCCGTACGTGTTCGGGAAATGATTCGAGAGCATCACAAAAATCACCGGAAGTGTCAGATACGTATTGTGAGTCGAACGGTTCTTCGCGTTTTTTCCCCAGTCCTGGTTGACCGGTTCGCCCTTCCGCGAAGCCTCGACCATCTTGAGCTGTCTCGGGATGATCCGCATGAAAACGTTGGCGGTCATCCACGTCCCCATCATGCCACCGATGTGCATGTAAGCGGCACGACCGGAAAGCGTGTGACACAAAAAGTACGACATGCCTCCGAGCCACAAGAGAGTCAGGACGTGACCTGCCACGGGAGTTTCTTTTGTCATCTTCGACTCCCAGAGGAAATCGTAGAAGAACCAGGATCCGATCAGGGAAAATAATCCGATTGCCACTCCCTGCATGTGAGAAATATTGGAGACCATGTCATCGAGAAGAAAAGTTCCATCACCCCAGTAGAAGATGAGGATCATAAGCATCATGCCCGAGAGCCAGGTCCAGTAGGACTCCCACTTAAACCAGTGGAGCTTCTCCGGAACCTTGGTGGGACCCATGAGAAGTTTTTCGACGTGATAAAAACCACCGCCGTGAACCATCCACACTTCACCCACGTGCCCGGGATTTTTCGCCGCAAGCTCAGCGTTTTTTTCAAACGTGCGATCAAGCCACATGAAAAAAATCGACGTCCCGATCCACGTTACCGCCACGGTAATATGAAGCCAGCGGACGAGTAAAAGTATCCAGTCAAAAATGTCCTGATTCACAGGTTTGGCCCCTTGAGCAAAATAGTCCCTGATTAAACCATTCCCCCAGCGGAATTTCATCATGAATGTGTCTTCGCCATAGAGCGAAATAAAGTGTTTTCCCCGGAAAGCCAGCCTTGCGTTATCATAGGAGGATGGATTCTTTCTACGAAACCCTTCCCTCCTTCCCGGAATTCGGATCAATGACTGATCCAGCCCATTACAAGAAGCTTCATTCTGACTGGGGCGTGATTATCACCGATATCAAAGGATCCACCCAGGCAATTGCGGCCGGACGCTACAAAGACGTCAATACCATCGGGGCGGCCACGATCGTCGTGGTCACAAAGGCTCTGAAATCTGATTTTCCCTTTGTCTTTGGTGGTGACGGGGCCACACTTCTCATTCCTCTTTCGCAGAAAAAAAATGTCCTTGAGGCGCTAAGTTCCCTTCGCCATCTTTCAAAGAAAAATTACGATCTCGAATTGCGGATCGGCTTTATCCCGGCAGAAGAACTGGAAAGACTGGGCGCTGTGGTTGAAGTGGCAAAGTTCGAGATGACCAAAGGAAGAAGTGTCGCCTGCCTGCGAGGCAACGGACTTCCCCTCGCAGAAAAACTCATCAAGGCGCAGGATTCAAAATATCTCATCGAGGAAAATGAATTCCGTTCGCCTGATCTCTCAGATCTCTCCTGCCGCTGGAGTCCGGTGCCCAGTGTGAAAGGAAAAATCCTCTCGCTTTTAGTAGTCTCAAGGAAAGGCGACGGGATTTACAAAGAGTTTTTAAAATTTCTTGAGGACATCATTCCTGGCGGGATGAATTCCGCCAATCCGGGAAGATTAGAAAAAGCGAAGTATCAGCCTCTGCGGGAGATTCTCAAAAGCGAGATCCGACTGGGAGGAAATCTCTTTCAGAAACTTTATCGGATTGTGGAAATTCTTCTCTCGGAAATTGTCTTCCGCCTGAACTTGCCGGTCCCTTTCATCCGGATTAAGGAATATCAGGACTCCATTCACTCGCATTCCGATTACAGAAAGTTTGATGATGTTCTCCGGATGATCCTCGATTGCACCACCCGAGAAGTGACTTCCATTCTCATCTGGCTGGAAGATTCTTATCAGAAGGGAGATCTCTATTACGGGAACTTCCAGTCTGACTCTTCTCTCATGACCTGCTTTGTGGGCAACCTCACTCAGGGAGAACACATCCATTTTATCGATGCCAACGACGGCGGATATGCCGCGGCCGCCGTGGGACTTAAGGCCCAGATGAAAAAGGACTTATGATGAATTTTTTTAAAGCGTTTCTGGGAATCAGACCTGCAAAAAAAGTTCCCGCTCAAATTTCTGTCCGAAGGACGGAATGGTATCAGGATGAGGACGGGCCCCTGCGGTTCCGTCTTCTCGCTGATGATACTTCGGATCTTACCTGGCTCGAAGAGGGCGACCCCTACGGCATGAAATACAAAGACGAGACAAGCGGAAGAAAAGATATGCTGGAAGATGCGTCACCTCTCAAAGGGAAAATCCCGGAATGGAATTACTCAGAAGAAGAGATACTCTGGGATGATCACGAAGAAATACAAAAAAAGTACAACCCATGAAATGGATCATCGTTCTTCTTTTGGGAACCGGGTTCTTTCTCTACCGGAAAAATGCACCTCTGCACGTTCAGGTCGCGGGCCCGGCCCTCAAAGAATTTTCCACCTCTGATCAGTGCGCGGGGAAAAAATCCTGTCTCCTCGTTTACGTCGCTCCCTGGTGTCCTGCCTGTCACAGCATGACTCCCGCCTTCAAACTCTGGAAAGACAAATCAGTTAACTCAGACTGCGGTGTGAAAATCATCGTCGGAAAAGAACGGACTCAGGGTGACAACGAAGTGATGGCGCAGAAATTCGGCGAAGGTGTGATCATTGATTCAAGTTTAAGCATTCACGACTCTCTTCCCATCGAAGGATACCCAACGATTCTTCTCGTTCAGAACGGCAGCGTGGAAAAGAAGGCGCAGGACGCTTTCAACTGGGCCAATCAGAAACTACTCTTACCTTAACAGGGAGAAGTTTATGACTCACTCATGGCCCGCGCTCGATTACCTGGAATGGAAACCAACTTACGAAACTCTTCACCGCTGGATTCAGATCGTGGGGAAACTCCGTCTGTGCAAATCTCCCTGGCTCAACCACTCCTGGCACACAACATTTCTGGTGACGAGTCGGGGCTTAACGACCACCGCGATTCCTCTGGGAGAAAGAATTCTCACGATCGATTTTGATTTTCTTGATCACCAGCTGGTGTTTCAGGACAGTCGCGGGGCGAAGTTTGAGATGAAGCTACAGAACGAAAGTGTCGCCTCATTCTACGGACGTTTTCTGGATATCCTCAAGATGTTTTCCGTGACACCGAGTTTTTATCAAAGCCCGAATGAAGTGATGGACGCCATCCCTTTTGAGAAGGACTTCACTCACTGCACGTATGATCCGGCCCATGCACGGAATGCCTTTCAGGTTCTGGTGAGAGTGGCGAATGTCTTTCAGGATTATCGCGCGGACTTCATCGGAAAGAGCTCACCGGTGCATCTTTTCTGGGGAAGCTTCGATCTTGCCGTCACCAGATTTTCAGGAAAAATAGCACCCGAGCATCCGGGGGGAGCGCCTCACCTTCCGGACCGCGTGGCCCGGGAAGCTTATTCCCACGAAGTCATGAGCTGTGGCTTCTGGCCGGGTAACGACATGTACCCCAAGGCCGCGTTCTACGCTTACGCCTATCCCGAGCCGGAAGAATTCTCCCTCTCGCGTGTTCCTTCCGAAGCCTACTACCACCATGACCTTCATGAGTTTCTTCTTGATTACGATCTGGTGATCAACAACAACGATCCGGAATCTCTCATCAAAGATTTCATCCAGTCGGTGTATTTCTCAGCGGCCGATCTCGGGCACTGGGATCGTGAGGAGCTTGAGCACTCGCCTTACCTTGACGCCGTGAGGTCGGAGCTTTTAGCATAGAAGGATGCATACTTCATTTGAAGCCGCTCTCTGGGGCTGGCTCGCGGGCTCTTCTCTTCTCATCGGTGCCGCTCTGGGATGGTTTTTAAAACTGTCCTCACGGAGTATCTCCTCTGTCATGGCCTTCGGTTCGGGCGTGCTCGTTTCCGCGCTCTGCTTTGAACTCATGGATGAGGCCTTCCAGCGGGGTGGTTATTTTTCCTCCGGCATGGGATTCGTCATCGGTGTTGCCCTCTATACAACGGGTGCGCGCTTCGTGAATAAACGGGGAGCGAAATTCCGCAAACGCTCCGGGAACTTTCAAAAAAAGAACGACAGTAATGGCAAGGCGATCGCCATGGGAGCTCTCCTCGATGGGATTCCGGAATCGATCGTGATTGGAGTTTCGATGATCGAAGGAAAGGGCGCGGGACTCGTCACGGTCCTGGCGATTTTCATTTCCAATATCCCTGAAGGTCTTTCGAGCTCAAGCGGAATGAAGGCCGCCGGCCAGTCGAAGACCTATGTCTTCTCTCTCTGGAGTGGAATTGCCCTCGTTTCCGGTATTGCCTCGTTTCTGGGATTCACGCTGATTGGTGGCATGTCACCCATGATTATCGGAGGTGTGACGGCCCTTGCCGCGGGAGCGATTCTTGCGATGATTGTGGATACGATGATTCCGGAAGCGTACGAAGAAGAAGGTGACTGGGCCGGGATGATTACGGGAGCGGGGTTTCTTGTTTCTTTTATCTGCTCGAAGCTCTCAATGTAGGGCGGGTTTCCCCGCCCCCATCTGAAATTATTTTTTCTTAGAACCAAAAACTGTGTTCACAGTGTTCACGATCGCTTTCGTCTGAGTATTAATTGACTCTTTCGAAGAGCTACGGAAGTTAGCGACTTCCGGATCAACTTTGCCGTAACGGAAAGTCACAACTTCGGGTTGAGAAGAAGCGGCGAAAGTTTCACCTACGCGCTTAGTGTGTTTCTCGAGATCGTCTGCGAATACGATTGCATCAAATGATTTGCCGGATTTTTTCACGAGGTAAGCAAGAGCTTCACCTTTGTGGTGACCGGAAGTCATAAAGATTCCGTTCATGAAACTCACTGGCTGCTTGAAAGGAGCTTCTACGATTTCTTCAGGAATTCCTCTCATGATTGTCTTGTCACCGAAAGCGAGACCGTTTCTCTTGAGCTCTCTTTCTGTCACGCTACGGAGACCAGGTCCGCGTGAAGTGAGAAGAAAGATGCTGTTCCCCTGAGCCTTGATGCTGGCCACGAGCTGGGGAAGGTCAGACTGAGTGAGATCCATTTTCGAAAGCTGATAGAAATTTGCCTGAGCATCGAGAAGTTCATCGAAAGTCTTGAAAGCTGCTTCCGGTGTTGCTTTTGCAATCGCATCAGCTTGCCACTCGAACCACTGATCTGAACCCAAAGGCTGTCTTGCTTTCATGAGTGTGTTGTCGATATCAAAAACAACGAGAACGCGACCGGCACCATAGCGGGCAGAAAGCTCAGTCGCTTTCTTAACAACATCAGCATGGTCGTTTGTCGTGAGCGCTTCGTGGGCAAAGAGATTTGTCACGAGGACAAAAGAAAGAAGAATAAACTTCATCATAGGAACTCCTTTAATATGAGATACCCAAGAGAAGTACCATGACGAGAAGAACCCGAAAGCAGGAGATGTAAACTTTTCTAGGCTAAGCGGAATGCGGATAGAGACGCAACCACCTGTAATGTCGTTATTGATTCCAGTAAAAGCCCGATCTAACCGAAAATGAGTCATGCAAAAAATCATCAGCATTCTCGACATGTCTTATTCCATCCCCCACTCCGATTCGATCCTTGAGAAACTCAATCTCGAAGTCGGTCCCGGTGAGTTCCTCGGAATTCTCGGTCACAACGGGGCCGGAAAAACCACCCTGATGGATCTCCTCATGGGGTTCCGGAAAAAGTCTTCCGGAAAACTGGAGATCTTCGGCGAAGATCCGCATGCTATTGCACGAGCGCACAGAAAAGAAATTGTCTTCCTCTCGCAGGAAATCAGCATCAAGAGCAGCATCACGATTGGTGACTTCCTGGAGTTCCATGCGTCCTTTTATCCGACGTATTCAAAAGAAGAAGAGGCGCATCTTCTGAATGTTTTTGGCCTCAAGGCCGGTCAGAAGATTGGCTCTCTTTCTACAGGCCAGCAAAGAAAAGTTCAGGTCGTGGCGAATCTCTCCGTTTGTCCGAAGCTCATCATGATTGATGAAATTACCGCCGTAATGGATCCGGAAACGCGCTCCCTCTTTTTCCGCGAACTCGAGCGGGTCCGGAAAAAATACGGCTCGGCGATTCTCCTCGCGACGAACATCGCTGAGGACCTGGTTGAAAGATCTGACAAAATCCTCTTCATCAGCGGCAAAAAATCCTCGGTGCATTCACCGATGGAAATCGCCCGCCTCTTCAACCTTGTCCAGGAGTCCGCATGAACTTTCTGGAAAAGCTTGGGTACGTCTACAAGTGGCACAAGGATCAGTTCTGGTTCCTGAACGGTCTCACGATCGTGTCGGCCCTCTTCATCCATTTCGTGAAGCTCGATTACATGATTGAAATGTGCATCATCATGTTCACGATGATCAAAGTTCTCGCTCATATCAAACTCCTGCATTTCATCCCGAGCTCCGTGAATGACCAGGAACACTTTTCCTGGAAATACCTCCAGTCTCTTCCGCTGACGAAAAAAGATCTGTTCCACTTCATGCTCCTGGCACAGATCTTCTGTTACGTTCCGGCCCTGATCTGGCTGACGTTTTTTCACACACCACTCTTCCATATCTTTGACGTCGAAGTGACCTGGGAGATGCGCCTGGCTTATGGGTGCCTCGCGATCTTTGGTCTCCTCTTTATCTCCGTCATTTCCTTTAACCAGCTGATTGTTTTTCCGAGAAAGCAGTTCACGAAAATCAGTCGCATGATCCTTCTTCTTCAGACATTCCGGGATTCCATCCTGGCCTTCGTCGGAGTGATCGTGGCGTTCGGTTTAACACTGTATGGGGCGATCTATCTCCGGAATCATCAACCGGAAATCTGGAAAGCGCTCGGCATCGTCAAGTCGTACTTCTGGAATGACTACATCGCGGTCTTCTATGGCGTCGCCTTCATGGTCTATCTCTACCGGAGCACTTTTAAAGGATGGATCGATGAGAAGAAATCCTATCCGAAAAAGAACTGGAAACCACTCCGGGACGTGCCCCTCATCGCCGGTTCCGTTGCCCTGTTGATCTTTACGATTTCACAGATTAAATTTCCGGACCACGATGGCGGCACCCTGCTCACTGACGCTGTCATTGACGGAAAGGCCGGGATCGTCGAAGAACTCGTCTCCAAGGGAGCAGACATCAATAAACCGAACAAGAATGGATTTACCCCTCTCATGACGGCCGCCAATCGCGGGAATCATAAGATGTTCCTCTTTCTGGAAAGCCTGGGGGCGAAAAGAGACGGAATCGTAGCGAATGAAAAAATCGATCGCTTCAACGGAGCAGACATTGTGGTTCTTGCCGTCAATGGCGGAAACCTTGAGATCGTGAAACACCTGGTGACCAAAGACAATGTGAACAGCCAGAACAAGCGCGGAAACCGCCTGCTCCACATCGCTGCCGGGAAGTGCCACGCCGATGTCGTGGACTACATCCTCGAGTTCAAGCCTGAACTGAACCCACTCAACATTAAAGGGAACACGCCCCTTCATGTGGCGGCCTTTGGGAACTGTTTACCTGTCAGTGTCAGCTTGATGGACGCGGGCGCAAACCCATTCATCAAAAATAAAGAGCAGAAACTCGCCAGTGACTTCGGGGAGAA
>CANGAC010000027.1 GCA_947451425.1 Bacteriovoracaceae bacterium
AGTCCTTTTCCACAACACCCATTTTAAACTTAGCGCAGGCTTCAATGATTTTTTCCAGAGACTGTTTCTCTTTCACCAGTTCATATACTGTTTGTGAAAGAAAAGCATACTTCAGGATTTCGCCTTTACCAGATTGAAGATTTTCTTCATCCAGTGTCGATAAGAAATCCTTACAAAGAAATATCTTTTCCGGATGGTGGAATGAGCCTGCCAGGTTTTTTCCGGCCGGCGTGTTCACTGCCACTTTTCCACCCAGAGCTCCATCCACCATCGCAAGAAGTGTCGTGGGAACAACGATCCATTTCACTCCTCTTAAAATGGTGGCCGCGAGAAATCCTCCCAGATCACTGGTCGCTCCACCGCCGAAAACAAAAAGGGTCGAATCCCGGTGAATCCCGTTTTGAAGATAAAAATCCAATACAGAAGAATAAGTGGTGAGGTTTTTTTCACCTTCCGGATCATTCAGCCAGAAAACTTTCGACGAGAACTGAATCCATTGCGGAAGATGGTTCTTGATCTTATGATCGGCAAGAGCAAAGAACTCCCCCTCCTGGTAGGCATCCAGTTCCTTGTAGAGATCCATTTTATTGATGTAGATTAGGTCCGAAAGCATAATGAATCATAGCAGAGACACGTGGAGAAAATGAAGTGAGTGATGACTGGTTTTCACGATTAAAGGAATATGATTCGCTATCCAAGGCCCGTGAGCGCCTTATTTCCTCCGGTAAGGAGCAGGAAGGCAGACTTCAGACCCTCAGGAAAAGACAGGATGACACTCTGGCGCAGCTCGCAGAGCTGAAGTCTGTTTACATAGCTCATCAGCAATCTCTTTTTGAAATCGAGCAGAAGGTGAAAGTCCAGACAGAACAACGCGGCCACTGGATGGACCGTGGTGGTTCTGACGAGAAGCTTGCTGCCTACAATCAGGAAATTTCCTCTCTGGAAGACAAGGGCTTTGCGCTCCTGGAAGATCTCGACCGGAATGAATCTGAAAGAGCAGATCTTCAGACTTTTCTCAGCGGTCTTGAGAAAACCATGAGTGAGATCTCGGATGAAGTGAAAGAAGAAATGGCCAGGTTTCAGCATGAGATAGGCCAACTCGATCTTCGCCTCTCCTCCCTTACCGATGCACTTCCTTCAGAATATCGAGATCTCCTGATGAAGACGCTGAAGAAGAACCTCGCACACGGGCCTTTCACCAGAATTGATAGTGGGAGTTGTTTTTTCTGCCGTTACAAGATCTCCCGTACGGATGAGTCCGAGATCGATATGCAGAAGAAACTTAAAACCTGTTCTCAGTGCAGCCGGATTTTCATTCCCTACGGAACATAGCCTGAGGGCAAATAAAAGGCCCGACGAAGCGAGCCCTTTTTTAAAATTGTTTTTTTAATTCTTAGAAAGGCTGAACGTTCTGAGTGAGAACCAGAACATAAGGCATCTGCGAGTTCTGCGTTTGCATGAGGTAACCCACGATGCGAACGTTGAACTTATAAACCCCGTTAGACTGATAAGCCGGACGATAAGCATATTGGTTCATCTGAATCTGCTGGTAAGCATACGAGAGATACTGAGTTCCGAGCTGAAGGATAGGCTGTGGAGCTTGATATCCATAACCAACCTGACCACCCACCTGTCCACCCACGTTACCAGTCACACCCTGAACTCCATAAATGGTCTGGTTCGGTGTGTACTGTCTTCCCCCGAGTTCAACCACACCACTTTGCGGATTGAAGAGAGCATTCTGAGTTGTAATAGAAGGAGCTTGTCCGTTTGCCGTGTAAGGATTGTAAACACCAAGGTTGTCGCTCTTACCACCGCCCTTCTTGCCACCGCATGAAACGTTCACAAGAAGCGATAATAAAACAACTAATGTACCGATCACTTTCATAGATCCCCCTAAGGTAATGTCTCCTTTTCGGTACCTTAGTGAAATACTTGAGAGGCTTCACAGAAATTGTTGAACTCCGCCTAAGTGCCGGCTATTATGCGGCCAACCGAGATCAGGGGATTATCGCCGGCAGCAATGCGGGAGGAAAGTCCGGGCACCATAGGACATCGTAGCGGGTAACGCCCGTCCGCCGTGAGGCGAGGACAAGTGCAACAGAAAGTATGTATGGCTCGAAAGAGTGCGTAGTGAAACCAGGTAAACTCTACGAGGTGCAAACCCATGTAGGTGAACGTTGAAGCTGTCCGCTGAGTTCACGGGTAGGGTGCTTGAGGCCATGAGCAATTATGGTCCTAGAAGAATGATAGTCGAATACAGAACCCGGCTTATTCCTGATCTCGGTTATTTTCAGGAAGCGCCGAAGGCGCGGTGAAATGTATGCCGACGGCGGCAGGATGCCGAGGAGTCGGCGTCTGCGCACCAAGGAAATTCAATCACGTACGCCGCACAATTCAAGACTGTTTGCAGGCTAAAACATTTGTTCTAGTATTCCAACAAATCATTTTGTTGGAGATCTATGAAGTCGCTGCTGCCATTTCTCATCCTCTTCTCTCTTCCTCTTTTTGCGGAGACGAAAGATTCCCTCGATCGCATTGATGTGACCGCCAATCAGGATAGCTATCGTCCGAGCTGGATTGAGCAAGATAAAACGAAAATTTATTCCGGAAAAAAAACCCGCTCATCGAAAGTTAATTATCTTCCACCGGTGCAGATGGATAATCATCGCCAGTTTTTTTCTCAGCAGGCAAGCATTCACGCCGCTGATATCGCTGCAGATCCATGGTCGTCACTCAGCTTCCGCGGAATCGGTGATCCGCATGAAGCGCAGAACCTTCTCATCCTCCAGGATGGAATTCCGCTCGCGATCGATATGTACGGTGCTGCCGGGTACTACTACACTCCCCCGACACAGCTGATGGAAGAAATTCAGGTGCTCGCTGGTGGTGGGGCACTGATGTATGGGCCACAACCCGGAGGTGCAATCAATTACGTTTCTCCGAGACTCTCTCAGGATATGCCGACAACCGGAAGTGTGAATATCGCCGGTGGAAGTTACAACCTCATGTCGACGGTGAACATGATCAAAGGTTCATCAGGAAAAACTTCTTACTGGGGTGGTTATTACCGCAAGCAGGGTGACGGCTACATGAGAAAGAATGCCGACTTCGCTGCCGATCATCTCCAGTTCAAAACGAATACCTATCTCGAAGGAAACACCATCTTTAAAACTTCCTTCCAGGGATATAATTCTGATTTCGGAGTTCCGGGCGGACAGGCATTTAGCGGACAAGCAAATGGCAACGCGTGGACCGGGAATAATCGCAAAGCCACAAAGCTCAATGATCGCCTGAAAGTGGCGCGCTCACAGGTATTGGTGGGAATTGAGAAAAAACTTTCTTCAGCCACAACAATTGAGACATCTCTCTGGGGAGTCTTTTACAAACGCTTCAGTAAAACTCAGACCGGAGGAAACAACGGTGCTTTCCCGACAGTTGATACCAACGTCATCAATGATGTGAAGTCATACGCAGTGAATGCTGAAGCAAGACTCGCTCATGAATGGCAGCTCGGAGAGAATCAAAATACGTTAAGCATCGGCGCTTTAACTTATAACAATAACTCTCCCACTCACGTGATGGCCGGGTCGGCCGGAGATTCGAATAGTGGCGCAACGACTGCGAGAAACATCAGGACGACGAGAACGAACGCTATTTTCTTTGAGAACAAATTTACGTTCGGAAAACTTGCTGTGGTTCCGGGGCTTCGCTACGAAAACATTATTATGACAAGTGAGAATCGCACGAGTGGTGTGAAGAGGAATGAAGTCTATAACGTTTTCCTCGGTGGACTTGGTTCAAGTTATTCTTTCAACGAGAATATTCAGGCCTTCGCGAACTTCTCGCAGGGGTTTAAGCCCATCAGTTTTGCCGATGTCCTTAACCAGTCAAATCCCACTTTCACCGTGAATGGGGATATCAAACCTTCCTATAATTATTTTTATGAAGCCGGTCTTCGCGGAGAGGCGACCAAGTTCAATTGGGACACTTCAGCGTTCGTGATTCACAGGCAGAATATTGTTTCTACCAGCGGAACTGTTCTCTCCAACGGAAGTTCCGTCAGGTACCATGGAATCGAAGCTTCCCTGACGATAAAAGACATTCTGAATTCTAAGAATGTTCATGAGCTCGATCTTTACGCCAACGGAATTTACAATCAGGCACAATTCAGAAGAGGTGCATTGAAAGGTGAAACTCCGGCCTATGTCCCGGCCGCCATTCTGAAATATGGATTGATCTATCGGATGCAGGACAAGATCAAGGCGTCCTTCATGGGCAACTGGGTTCGCGAGCATTTCGCCGATGATGCTCATTCTCGCAACAGGAAAATCCCCTCTTATTCTGTGTACGATCTCCTCGCAGAGTATAGTTTTACCAAGAGCTTAAGCATGAACGGGGCCATCAATAATATCTTGGATCATGAATACTATGCCCGGGTCAACGCGACCGGAATTCTTCCTGCCATGGGGAGAAACTTCTACGCTGGCGTAACTTATCGGTTTTAAAGAACTCAAGGGTGTCCATTTTCTGGTCACCCCTCCTCTTTTTTACAAATTTCAAAGCAGCTTCCCGTCCTCATCGTAAGATTCACCCAAAGAGGTGCTTATGAAAATTCTCGTTTTAATTACATTCTTAATGATGTCCTTCAGTAGTTTCGCCACTGATTGGTATACACACGATGCAGCTGACCCGCGCGTCTGTGGAAATAATTCAAGTTGTACTAAAGGGATTTTTTCTTTTGTCGGAGTTGGCGAATATTTCGCTCGCGGAGTTTCTACCAGAAGTTGTGACGATGCTGTTATCAAAGCAGAAGAAACTTTCAGAAGAGCTTTCGGGAATGTAGATGATTGTGGACTTTACAGTGGGCCATCCCTCAAAGGCTGGGAATGTACTCGCAGAAATGGGCGAATCACTGCATGGATACACTGTGACCCTAATTCAGGATCAGTTGGCGATTCCCGAACCCAGCGCAGAAGCTGTGTCCTTGGTGGTGTCTGGATCTGTGGACGATAAGACTTAGAATATAATTATTCTTGTGAGGCCCTCGGAAGAGGGCCTTTTTTTATTCCAAAAGCTGGAGTGCCTTGAGTCCTTTAAGTGTCGTGGTGCTGAGATTGGACTCGGCTTTATGCAGATCTTTCCAGATCAGCTTGCGGGAGAATCCCCATTTTGAGATTTGATTTTCATCGGTAACGATCAATTGATTGGAGATTTTATATTTCGTAATTCCAGTTTTCAGGATCGTCGCTTTGCCAGAAATCTTCCCTTTCACTTTGGGATACTGAGAAAGTTTCGCGTCGGTTGAAGTGATAATGAAAGTCGGAACTTCAAACTGTCCCGATAACCACTCACCTTCAATTTTTTCATAGACCAGAAGTTTTCCCTTCTTTACAACAAAGGCCCTGAGAAGTGTCAGCTCATGCTCCTGCGCCTTCTTCTTTTCCGAACCTTCAATGGGAAATTGAGTTGGCTCACCGGTTCGATAGGCTTCGCAGTTTTTCTTCAAAGGACACAGCTCACAGTTAGCTTTTCTCGCCTGACAATAAGTGCGGCCAAGATCCATGAGTGCTTCATTCAAAGCACGGAAAGAATATTTACCGGTGAAGATTTTATTTTCGAAAAAGAGCCTTCCAATTTCTTTCTGAAGTTTAGTACCTTTGGGAAGTTTAATCCCATAAAGTCTAGCGATCACTCTTTCAAGATTGGCGTCTACAGCGAGTGCCCTCTTATCCATGCCGATGGCGACCAGGGCATTTGATGTGTAGGGGCCAATACCCGAAATTTTCTGAAGATGATCAAGGTCCGAAGGAAAAACCCCTGCATGATCAGAGGCTATGGACTCAGCAATTTTCTTGAGACTTCTGGCCCGGCGATAGTAACCAAGACCCTTCCATGCAACGAGGAGCTCACTTTCTGAAGCGTTTGCGAGTGATTCAAGATCAGGAAATGTCACAAGGAATCTTTCGTAATGATTTTTCACGGTACCAACAGTTGTCTGTTGAAGCATGATTTCTGAAACCAGGGTTCTGTAAAGGGAGCGATTCACTCTCCAAGGCAATGTAGAGAATTCCTGCTGAGACCATGTTAGAAGAGATTTCACGTCCATGAACGGATTGTGCAATTATCGGCAGGATTTTTCAAGGTCGTCGACGAGATTCATGAGATCTGCTGCTTTCAGGGCATCTTTGTCGCCACGAAACTTCCCATGCTTACTTTCAATGTAATCTGAGAAATCCTTATGAAACTCATAGATATCAGTGATGATCACAAGTCTTTTGGCGGTTGATCTCTCAATCCAGTCCATCAGTTTTTTATAATCATTGAGGCCCTGATTATTACAGAGAGAATCCATAGTTCCGGCCTGCTTGATCGACACATCAAACATCATGACGTTCACTTTCTGGTTGAAGCCGCAGGTTTCATCCAGGCGCTTGACGAGAGATTTCCTATAGCAGCCACCGCTACTGTCGATGAAATCAAATTCTTTCACACTCGAACTCGTGTCAATCCACAAGTCGAGCTTGGGATCCGACTTCGCAGTCTTTGATGCTTTCCCGCAGAAGATATCAAAATAATTATTGGGATCGCAGTTAATGAGATCTCGATCAAGAGATTTTGCCGATGGAATGGAAGGAGCTTTTGTGGTTTCGAGCTTTCCTTCCTCATCCTTCACTAAATCACCATCAAGCTCACCTTTCTTATAAAGACCGAACTGAGGGTCAAAACAGAAGTCGCCCATCTCCTGGCATTCGACTTCAGCTGTCTTCTTGTAATAGACGTATTGGGGACGATCGAGAAGCTTCTGCACTTCAGTCACTTTTGCATTAGAGAGGAACCAGACTTCAATCGAGCCTGGGACAGCGTGAGCTGCAAAAGAAATCAGAGCGAGAGCAAAAAAAACGATCATCTAAAATTCCACATTCCTTGAACGGAAGTAACGGAAGATGGCGTCGCCCAGGTCCACAATCAAATCTCTGTCTGAAACATCGAGATTTAAAAAGTCCGTGAGATAAGCCTTCTGCCGGGGAGAAAGAGTTTCCAGTTTCTCCCTGATCGTGATCTCAGTTTTCTGTGAGTTCCCGAGAATATTTTCTCCGAAAGACACATTCTGTTTTTTCCCTCCTACATTGATCGTTGCCTGCGTTCTCTGCTTGGCATCCGTCCCTTTGTAGGAATCATCACCTGGTAGCTGATCGGAAGATTTGAGATCTTTATAATATTGAACGAGTCGCTTGAAGTTCTCAGTGGACTCTTCTTCCACTCCATCAATGATTTCGTGCAACGGGATATTTAGTGTCGCAATGATATTTGCAACAAGTTGCTCGTCGACATTGGAAGTTTTCAAATTGAGAAAACGTGACATGGTGGAAATGCCGACGTTCATCTGTTCTGATAAATCTTTCTGAGTTAATCCCCCCCGCAACTGCATGTACTTACGGACAACAGCCAGGAAGTTCTCGAGAAAGTCTGGATTAAAGCGGATCATGGTCCACCCCCTTGATTTCCTTGTCGGATTGCAAAAAAGTTTCTTTATGCAATTTTATACCTTGACGCAAATTGTCAAATGCAATACTATTGTAGTCAGGAATGAGATGAAAATCTCGCAAGTCGGAGGGGACCATGTTCACACAAACATTTGAAAAGACTCAAATCGAATCATCGGAAAGCTATCAGATGATCAAGGATGAACACCTGGCCTTCCTCGTCGTCGCCCACCAAATCCTGGCCGGCTCACGCGTTTCTCTGAGCACCTACCGGCAAGTGGTTTTCTCCGACTGCACCTTCTATGCTACAGAATTTCAAGGCGTTACCTTCGAAAACTGTGTGTTTGAAAATTGCAACTTTGAATTCAGTCACTTGCGTAAGTGCAAGTTCAAGAATTGCAGCTTTCAAAACTGCAAATGGGTTGCAGCCTCTATTTCAACTTCAACTTTCGAGGATTGCGTTCTTGAGGCCGGAATCGAGACCCTGACGTACGGAAATCAGAACCAGGTCTTTTATATGTGCGAGTCGCACACCACAGATATCTACATTGAAGAGCTTCTTGCTGCTTAAAACATAACAAAGGATTGAGATGAACTTAGGTTTCTATGCTTTTACGGTTTTCCTGAATGTGATCGGTCTGGCCGCCCTCATTCAGGCCTACGGAGGATAGCGAGGCCGGTTACAGTTCCCCCTACCCAAGAAGGCCCCTCATTCATATTGGCGAATGAGGGGCCTTTTTAGTTTTAGAGGATGATCTGACAAGAAGCTGAGGTTTCAATTTCCATACTATCGAGAACGTGGCCGGAACCAGCGCCATGGCATTTGATTGATTTCACCTTGATGATCTTCGTTGAAGCATTGAGCTTCTTCCCGGCACCAACAAGATCGACGAGAACATCACGAAGGAGATAGGCATTTCTTCGTGCAGATTCATCCTGATCTTTGGAAGAAACTGCGAATAAGCGGACAACATGTCCATCGTAAGCAAAATAATCACATTTAATTTCGCCATCTTCAGCTGTCACAGTCTTGAGGCAAACGATATCGCTTATTTCCATATCCACCCGTCCACCCATAGCGTGATCAGCGATCTCAAGAGTTTCCCCTAATGCGATAATCGCCTTGGCCGAAAGTTTGTTAACTGTGATCGTGCGGGCAAAGGACTGCGATGAAGCGAAAGCAAGAACCGACATGAGAATAAGATATTTCACAGGGACTCCTTTTAAACGTAAAAGGAAGTCTCTAGCAACGAAGCCAGGGTCTCTCAAGAGAGGGGACAGAATTTACAGGATTAATTTTTAATCTGTTTGGTCTTCGGTGGGATCTCGAAAACAAAGTGAGAAGCAGGGAAAGATACGCCTTCCTTTAATTCCAGGAACCGGAGTTTCTGGAGCTTTCCGTTGGCATCCTTCATCTCAATCGAATCGATGTCTTTCAGTGTGATGTCCTTGAATGCCTTATTGGCATGGAGGATCACTTCCTGAAAACTGAACTCTTTCTTTCCCGCCTCGTTAAAAGTCAGGGTCATGTCGTTGCCCGTGATTTTCGATGTAAAAAATTTCGAATTCTCCAGACCATCCTTCATCGAATCAAGAAATTTAATCACCGGATGAGAACTGCTCTTCTGAATGGAGACCTGTGACTCTTCTTTAGGATTAAACGCCGGCTGATAATACCAGGTGGTGTTTTTATTTGTGACGAGAGTTGTTTTGGGCTCTGACTTTACGTCGAGGCGAACATTGCTGGGATACTTATAATCCAGAGTTCCTTCCTGCTTCTTCGTTCCACCGATCGCCGACTGCCATGAGTTTTCATAGCGGGCACTGAAGGACTGAGGAATGAGTCCGGCTGAAGCGGAAAGTGAATAAACGAGAAAGATGAGAATGAATTTCATGTGATCCTTAAAAAGAGAAAAGGGGAAAGCTTCCTCATCCTGGAGTTAACTTTTCCCCTGTCCACAAACCACTAATGGAGTTGTACCGAGACGGCCTTAGAGACGCCGGGCTCCTGCATGGTTACACCGTAAAGAGTATCGTTAAGTTCCATCGTCTTCTTATTGTGAGTAATCAGAATGAACTGAGACTCAGAACTCATCTCGCGGAGAAGCTCGTTGAAGCGGCCCACGTTGGCGTCATCAAGTGGAGCATCAACCTCATCGAGGAGACAGAACGGAGAAGGCTTCACAAGGAAGATGGAGAAGATGAGGGATACCGCCGTCATGGCTTTCTCACCACCTGACATGAGTGTGATCGACTGCATCTTTTTGCCCGGAGGCTTGGCGATAATGTCGACACCACAGTCAATCGAGTCGAGGTCACCCGTGACTTCGAGTTTCGCTTCACCACCACCGAAGATGATCGGGAAGACTTTCGAGAATCGCTCGTTCACTTCGGTGAAGGCTTCCTTGAAACGCTCTTTGGATTTCTCATCAATGTGAGTGATCGCTGTCTGGAGATCCGTGAGGGAACGCTTGAGTTCTTCTTCCTGAGTTTTCAGGAAGTCATGACGGAGTTTCTGGCGGTCATAATCTTCAATCGCCTGCCAGTTAATTTCACCAAGACGATTGAACTCAGACTTGTAGTCCTTGAATTTTTCTTTCGCTTCTTTGATCTGACCCGGGAAGCGCTTCTCAAACTCATAGTCATGAGCTTCGAGAGTCTTCTGACCTTCTTCAGTTTCCATGATGTACATGGCCGAGATGTCTTTGAGCTCAGTCACTTTATCGCTGGTGATCTCAAGGTGCTTCATCATCGTCGCGCGAAGATCAATCTTGTAGCGCTCGAAAATATCTTTCACGAGGAGTTCTTCCTCCTGAATGATCTGAGACGTCTTGAGCTCAAGCTCAACATTCTCTTTTTCGATCTTATTCAGGCGGGAAACGATTTCCTTCAGTTCAGATTCTTTTTCCTGCATGGAAAGGAGGACCTGGGCAATCTGGTCTTTCAGGAGATTGAGATAAGATTCTTTTTCAGACAATGTATCAGCGAGGTCTCTGTTCGAGCCTTCAACTGTTTCGATTTCCGTCTGGGCGTTCTCAATTTCAGAGTGATAAGTCTCAAGAAGCTCAAGATTG
Organism: Bacteriovoracaceae bacterium; assembly: GCA_947451425.1. GTDB lineage: Bacteria > Bdellovibrionota > Bacteriovoracia > Bacteriovoracales > Bacteriovoracaceae > Peredibacter. Next base: position 10,562 of record CANGAC010000027.1, read on the forward strand.
GCATTTTGCTTCTCACGGTAACGCTCAATCTGAGAGTTCACGTCTTCAATCTGAGACTTAAGCGATGAAAGTTGTGACTGATAAGACTGGGCCTTAACCTTCATCTCCATCATATCATCGCGCTCATTCTCGAAGCTGATCTTCAGCTCCTGATGGCGGGATTCGAGATCGGCCACTGTTTCAGACAGAGCTTTCACTGTTTCTTCGAGCTCTTCTTTCTGTTCGATAACTTTTTCGTCATTCTCCTGAAGAGTCAGGCGAAGACTGGAAGTCTCGCTCTTACGACTCTGTAGGATCGTGAGGCGCTGAGAGTTGGAAGACTGGTTAGCTTCTTTGCTTTCAAGAGCGGCTTTCGTCGCAGCATGAAGAGTGTTCACTTCATTGAACTCTGAGCTCATTTTTTCAAGCTCAGTTTTCTTTTCAGAAAGCTTCGTTTCAGTTTCTTTTGTCGCGGCTTCAAGAGAGGCAAGCTCAGTCTGTCTTGTCTCGAGGGTCACACCCATTTCCTGGATGAGATTGTTTCTCTGAACAATTCCGTCCTGGGCAGAAGCTTCGTCTTTACGGACACCGTAGACGACAGAGTTTCCGATTTTTTTAATGAGAACACTTCCATCCCTGGAAACGAGACCTTTAAACTGAATTTCCGGATTAATCCGTGAAGCCAGGTCCGTGGTGAGGTTCTCAACAATGAAGAAGCCGTTCAGGATTTTCTGAAGTTTCGCTTCATATTCTGGATTATTGATTCTGACGATTTCTGAGAGAGCCTTCATGCCTTCGCAGCCCTGAGTTTCAAGGCGACCGATGGACTCAGCAGAAATCGAGGATTCTGTCGGCCACATAAGATCAACAGTGGCGTCGAAGTCAGTTGTGAGTGAACCGAAAGAATCTTTTCCTGTCGTAGCGAGGACAGCATCGAGAGATTCGCCAATCAGGCGCTCGATAGCGAGGGCATACTCAGGTTCACACTCGATGAGCTTCCCGAGGATTTCGAGAGAGCCATCCCCGACTTTCGTCACGAGCTTCATGGCACCGGCACGGCGGCCCTCTGCGGAGTTATTGATTTCGATGAGTGAGTTACGGCGACTTTCGAGCTGGATCACATCACGGGAAAGTTCCCGGAACTGCTGATCCTGTACCTTCAGCTCAGCCGTGAGCTTTTCCACTTCATCCTTGATGGAAGGCAACAGAGACGAAAGCTCAGAGAGCTTCGCCTGAGATGATTTTACATTGGCACGGTCGCGCATGAGATCGTCTGTGAAATTGGACGTACTCTTTTCGAGAGTCTCAATTTCTGCAGTGAGATCCTGGAGGAGGCGCGAGTACTCTTCAAGTTTTGAAGAGTTTTTAAAAGCTTCGTTATCGAGGGCCAGGAATTTGTCTTTGCTTGTAGACAGTTCACGGCGATTTTCTGTGAGTTCATCTTCAAGGTCAGAAAGCTGCCCTTTCAGGAGTTCCACTTTCTCTTCAAGAGAAGAAAAATCCATCTGCTCGTAGTTGTTGGACTCAAGCTCAGTGAGCTGGGTCGTAAGAACTTCCAGGCGCTCAGTGCGCTTTTCGATATCGATCGTGAGCTCTTCGTTCTCACGAGTCGCGCGATCAATATGCTTTTCTTTATCAATGAGAGATTTTTTTAAGTGCTTAACTTTCTCTTCAGAGGCCGCGAGTTCCCGGGAGTGCTCGTTGTAGTCATCCTGGGCAGTGTCAATCCTCTCCATCATGTCCATTTTCTGGATCTTTTCATCCTCGAGAAGAAGGTCAATCTGGGATTTTCTGAGAGTCAGGTTTTCATGCTCAGTCGCACGGCTTTCCAGCATCGCATTGGCATTTGTGTAATCCTGAAGGTAGTCGTGCTCACGGTGAGACTCGACTATGAGTTCGTATTTCTTAATGCGTTCACGGAGGGTTCTTGCCTTCTCCGCTTTCTCTGCCTGGAGCTCAAGCTTCTTCAGGTTTTTGTAAATCTCATTCTGAAGATCTTCGAGACGCGTGAGGTTCAGCTGAGTCTGCTCAATTTTCTTGAGAGATTCACGCTTACGAAGCTTGAACTTCGTGATTCCCGCAACCTCTTCAATCATCACCCGACGTTCTTCAGGTTTTGCCTGGACGAGCTTATTGATCTCGCCCTGAGCGATAATCGAGTACGACTTCGCCCCAGCTCCGGTATCCATGAAGACTTCATGGATGTCCTTCAGACGAGCTGGTTCGTTATTGATTCTATATTCCGTCTCACCATTTCTGTACAGCTTACGGGTAAGCTGAATCTCAGAAGGCTTAGCAACGGTGCCGTTAATGTGAATGTGTTTTCCATTCACGTTATCAAGGCAGAGAGTGACTTCCGCAAATGAAGCCGGCTGGTATTTTGATGAACCGGCGAAGATAAGATCTTTCATCGAAGTACCACGAAGGTGCTTCGCAGACTGCTCACCCATGACCCAGAAGAGGGCATCCACGATATTGGATTTTCCGCAGCCGTTTGGACCTACGATACCCGTGATACCTTCATCAAAGTGAATGACTGTCTTGTCTTTAAAGGATTTGAAACCCTGAATGATGAGCCGGTTAAGCCTCATGAGATACGCCTCTCGAAAAGTGTTTGTGTCACCACTAAACCAAGAAAAACTTCTGCATCCATGCTTCTGTTTCACTCAGATAATTTTAATGATGAAAACATCTTCCCAAGAATGAGAATGGCCTGTCTAGCCATTTCGGCCTTACTTCTCCTATCAAAGGAGTCAATGACTCAACGCCAGATTTAGAGGGAAAACAGATCTTTTTTAGTGATGAGCACGTCTGAGTTCGATGGCGACATCCTGAGTGACTCTCCGGAGAAGTTCGCCGTCACTTCCGCCAAAGCGAAGGATCGGACACGCTCTTTCGGGAGTGAGGTGGAGAAAATTGGAAAACGCCTGCGGGCTTCTCACATAGGATCCGGTAATGGTCGCAGCTTCAGCGCGGGAGGGAGTCATCACGTAGGCCATGAAGTTCAGGCGCTGAAGGAGTAGAAGCACGACAGTTTTGGCAACCGTTGTGCCGACGGTGATCTGATCTTCGCGGCGATATTTCCGGTCAAGCCAGTCAGCGTGTGGAATTACCTGATCTACTGAAGTGGAATTTATCGCCCGCATGGTTCGCTGAATATATTTGAAATCTGAACAAGCCGGATCGGTCTGCGCAAAGAGTGGAGCTGAAAGGAAAAAACCGAGGACAAAAAGTACGAAGACTTTCATAAGACCTCCGGGGGAGGCACACGATATGCCCATTGTGAATTCCGATCAATCCATTAGGACAATTTTACATAGTGGCACTGACTTTGCTCCTTAACTGCGGGTCAAGGAGGGCACTATGTTTCCCGAGTTTTTTTTCCACAAAGCCAAGGAAGTGCTGAGTTTTCTTCACATCATGAAAGGGAAAGTGACCGGAAATGATGAAGTCAGGAAAGAAGGTGTCAACGAAGCCCTGGACGCCATGGATGAGGAAAGACAGGTCTACCTGAATGAGAAAAGAGAAGCTCAGGGTAAAAGAGACTCAGACACTGGTCGGGATGTCTCAGCTATCTGACGAAAAGTTTACCATTCATTCTGAAGCCGGAGCGGAGCGCGCGGTCCCTTTCAGTCGCTATTTTTGCTTTATCACCCGGGAGAATTTCCCCCATGAACATAAAATCAGTCGGGGTGATAAAGTAGGTGTTATCTTCGATGAACTCTCCGGGAAACTGAGCATTCGGTTTTTCGTAAGCTGATCTGCCCTTGGCAAAAAGAGTTCCCATGTTTTCATCTGACTTGAGATACGTGACGAGCCAGTATCCCCGATAAAGATTTCCGCACTCATCTTCGTACGTGTCTGACATCACCACCACCATCGCAATGGCAGCGAGCACGCAGAATCTTCCGAGAGGGCCACTCCTTAAACACGCATAAGACTGCGGCGGAAGACGACCGTGATCGTACTGCGAGTAAACGGCATGGAGATATTCTTTCGTCGCTTGAGAAGGATGAGTGGGATAAAGCTTCTTCACCGGGCACTGAAAAGACTTTTCCTGAATCTGGTAAGGCTGAAGGGGAGGCCCATCCATCACGAAATCCCCGTTGATCTGCCAGGGACCGAGATAGAGAGAATCTGAGAAATATTTTTCCACCCCATTCCGGTCAAAATAATTCTGAAGAATGTAGTCCTGCCACGTGAGCTGGTACGGAACACTCGAAGGAATCCGATGAGGCTCAAAGCTCGCGCATCCCGCGATGATCAAAAAAACGATAAGAATTCTCATACCTGTCCGTTTCGGTCAGTGAAGAGCCAAACTTTAACCGCCTAAAGCCCCGAATGCAGGTAAATATTTAGCTTATCTTTGCGAAAGTTATTCCGATATGGATCAGGTGAAAAAGAATAAGAAAAATCAAACGCAGATCGATTTCGGAAGTTATTCTGACTTATTTATGGTCATGGCTTTCGTTTTCCTTCTTATGTATGTGATCTCTACTCTTAATAGCGGCATCACGATCATTCAGGAAAAACATAAGTCACAACAGGCACGTGCTGAACTTCAGACGAAAGTCGCTCGTTACGAACAGAATGTTGAAGAAGCACTGAATGAAACTCAGAAAAGAGAATACCAGGACGTAAAGGCTGGACTCGAAAAACTTCAGGCCGAAGCGCGTGAAGCAAGACTCGATCAGGAGCGCCAGGCGAAGCTCGCTCTCGAGAAAGAGAAAGAACTCGAGAAATTCCAGGAATCCGTGAAGACAATGGCGGTGATTCAGGCCCGCGCGAATCAGGCCCTCAAAACTCAACAAGATACCATTGCGAAAACTTCTACCGAGCTCCAGGAAAGAAACCGTCAGATCGCCTCTCTTGAAGAAGATCTAACTCAGAAATCCAGCGCTCTTACTCAGATGACTCAGGAAATCCAGACACGTGAGACAGAGATTCAAAAAATCCAGAGCCGCGTGAAAGAACTTTCTACGAAAGAAGTCATCGCTAAGAAACAGAACGAAGAACTGAAAGGTCTCAAGAAAGACCTCGAGAAAAAAGAGCAGGAACTTGCGTCGGCCAGGGAAACAGAAGCAGCGCTGGCACGCGAGAAAGAACAGCTGGCAAGCTTAACCAAAGCCGAGCTGGAAAAAGCCCAGGCAGAGAAGAATGCCCTGGCCGAAAGAACGCAAGCAGAAAAAGAATCTCTGGCCCGTTCTGCGAAAGAAGAACTGGAAAAACTTAAGAACGAAAAGAACCAGGAGCTTTCGAGTCTCCAGGAAAAATATCGTCGGGCGACCGAAGGTCTTCGGAAAGAAATCGCCGGATCTCTTGCGGCCAAGCTAAAAGAGAAAGGGATTTTTGCTGACGTTAACAAGTCCACCGGTGACGTTACTGTTCGCTTTACCAATGCCTACTTCGAATACAACAGCTCGGTCCTGAAAGAAGAGATGAAAAAAGAACTCGAATCCTTCATCCCTATTTATGCCCAGAGCTTGTTTGAGAATAAAAAATTCGCGGCTTCCATTTCATCCGTTGAAATCGTGGGATCAGCTTCACCATCATTTAAAGGCCACTACGTAAACCCACGGGCGATGGCATCTGATGACGAAAAAAATGCCATGAATTACAACCTGGATCTCTCTTACCGCCGCGCCAAGAAAATTTTTGAGCACGCCTTCCTGTCGAAGTCTTTTGACTACGATCACAAGGGCGAAATGATTCCCCTGATAAAAGTAACCGGAACAGGTTACCTTCAGGCGATGGAAGAGCTCACCGAGCTTCCGCCAGAAAAACAAGATAAGAAAAAAGGCTTCTGTGGTCAGTATGACTGTCAGGCCTTTCAGAAAGTTACATTACGATTTAACCTGAAAGATAAAGTTTCCCAGAAATAGCGAGGACGTTATGCAGGCTTTGATTAATCAATTTCTGAATCTTGCCAATGACTGGTTGATTCCTTTCATGTGCGGAGCCTTCCTTATCGGAATAGGATTCCGGGCCTGCTTGTACTTCCTGAAAAAATCCCAGCTCAAATTTGCCAAGCACATTGAGAAAAAGATCTACATGTACCTCATTGAGGGTGAAAGAAAGCATCAAGGGGTGGAAACTCACAAAGAGAATTTCCCCGCGCTCGCCCGGGAGATCGTCAACGTTTCTTATAATGAGCTCTATGAAATGAAGATCGAGAAGATGAGAAGAAAGCTCGATTACGTTACGACGATGACAGACAGGGTGTTCCTCCTTCTGGAAGGGGCCAAACGTCTGAACCATGATCTTGCGCTTCAGCTCCGCTATCACCGTACAGAGGAAACTCAGCCGGATTTTGAAAACATCACCAATTACGTGACTACCACGAACCCGGCCTACACACGCCTCTTCGGGATTTTCTCGAATCGCTCACTCAGTTCATGCATCAGCCTTCTTCCGGGACTTTTCGTTATCGGAGGGATCTTCGGAACTTTCGTCGGGATCATGCAGGGTCTTCCGGAACTGTCTCACATGGATCTCACGTCACCGGAAATGACCAAGAAAACGATGGACGCATTTCTTATCAACATTGCTTATTCCATGAATACGTCACTCGTAGGGATCGCTCTTTGCGTGGTGATGAACGTTCTCAACACTATCTTTGACTCGGAAGACCTCGATGAGGAATTCGCAGAAAAGATCAAAAGCTGTCTGATCCTCACCTGGAAAGAATCCATGATGGCCCGTCACCAGGTACCTGAAGCACCTGTCATGATGGTTGAAGGTGATGAGCCACCTCCGCTTAAAGTAGCCATCTGATCTATGAGAATTTTTCTTTTTCTTCTGGGGACCACATTCCTGGTCTCCTGTGCAAATCTTTATAAAGAACGCGCCTACGTGACAGAAATCTCTTCTTCTTCATCCTTCAAGGGCGAATGCGGAAGTTCTGCTTCTCAGAATCGTTTTCAGATAAAGACACCCAAGGGTGTCGTGAACTTTTCCATGCCGATTTATTATGATTACTGGTGGTCTGGTCCGGTCGTTCTGCCGCTGTTTCCCGTCGGCAAAGAACGGGATGATCCCTCTTTCGTGAAGATCACTCTTGAAGCCAAGGTCGATGTCCTGAATCGCGATGAACTCATGAAATCAGAAATATTTGTGAAAGGTGATAAGGATACCGTGAAACCCCAGACGATTATTTACACCACGGACGAGAAGCGGGAAAAACTCATCATTCAGTTTGATTCTCCCAAGCTCGTGGACGCTCCGAACTTTCGGATTAAATTCCCGGACTCACTCGTGAAAGAAACACTGGTGTTTCATACGGCAACGGACTCTCACTATGTTCCTATTGTTCCTGTCATGATCGGAAATTGCGTCACGGACTAAAAGATCGGACCAAAATAAAAAAGCCACCAAAAGGTGGCTTATTTCATTTCTTAAAAAAGTGGTCGGGGTGATTGGATTCGAACCAACGACCACCTGCTCCCAAAGCAGATACGCTACCAGACTGCGCTACACCCCGATCAATTGATGAGCCCATATTTTTAAGGCTTTCTAAGGATTTTGTCCATGCTTTTTGGCCCTTTTAGGCCAATCAGTTGAGGTTTTTCCGGTACATTTGAATCGCCTGATCGGCTTCATCAGCAAGTTTTAAAAATTCCGGGCCCCATCCACTCGATAAGCTGACCTCTTGAATAGGCCCGGTGGGAGCAAACAAAACTTCAAAATCTCCTTCGTCCCAGCTCATGTTGGCCATGATTCTTGTCTGGAGTTTATTGAGTTCCAGGAGTGCCTGGGCCTCGTTTTCCCATGAAGACCATGAGTAATCATTTCCCTCGAGCGAGAGGAGCTTTTTCGCCTTTTCCAGGACCTGAATCAGCGGGAAATTTCCTTGATGTGACACCATGCAATCGTTAAACAATTTTCTCTGAGGAGGACTCAAAGAAACTCAGGGCCGTTCGGGAGGCTTTTGCCCTGTGCGAAAATTCATTCTTCCATTCCGGGAGTTCCGCCAGGGTCGCTCCATCGTTCTCTTTTCGTTCCGGAATAAAGATCGGGTCGTAACCAAATCCTTTCGTCCCCTGAAGCTTTGTTCCGATCGTTCCGTGAACTCTCCCTTCAAAGAAATAATACTCATCCTCGGAAACATAAAAACAAAGAACGCACACAAAATAGGCATTCCGGTTGGTGATATTTTTTTCAGCGTAGAGAGAAAGAATGCGTTCGCATTTCTGTGAGTATTCTTTCAGGTCAGGGGCGTACCTTGCACTCTGAACGCTTAAGAGATCCGGAAAGGCTTCGAGAACAAGACCCGAGTCATCAGCAAGCGTCGGAACTTTATAAACGTCAAAGTATGCGCGGGCCTTCAGGAGAGCGTTCTCCGTGAAAGTCTTTCCCGTTTCATCAACTTCAAGAGTTTTCGGCGATGGGTTTACCCCAAGCTTCCCATGAAAAAGTTCTTTGAACTCTTCTGCCTTGTGAGCATTTCCGGAAGCGAGGAGGAAGGACTTCACGACAGGCGATCCAGGATCGCTTTCTGCTCTTTCATCACAACAGAAAGAGTTTTTTGCGCGCAGGTAAGGAGTGACTGAAGTTGCTCCATAGAAAACGGCTCACCTTCGGCAGTCCCCTGCACTTCCACGAATTTTCCATTGGAGGTCATGACAATGTTCATGTCTGTCCCGCAGGAAGAATCTTCTTCATAATTGAGATCCGCAATGATCTCTCCGGCCTTGTTGATTCCGATAGAAACAGCAGCGAGACCTTCGCGGATAGGATTCTCTTTCAGGAGGCCGTCTTTCATGAGTTTTCTCACCGCCATTTCCAGGGCAATGTACGCTCCGGAAATCGAAGTTGTCCGGGTGCCGCCATCGGCAACAATCACATCACAATCGAGCATGATGGTGCGTTCTCCGAGCCTGGACATATCAACAACCGATCTCAGTGCGCGACCTATGAGGCGCTGGATTTCCTGAGTTCTTCCGGACGGCCCTTTTCTCTCGCGATCCGAGCGGGTGTGAGTGGACGAAGGAAGCATGGCATATTCAGCAGTGAGCCAGCCCTGACCTTTTCCTTTCAGGAAAGGAGGAACAGACTCCTGCACGGAAGCTGTGATATGTACTTTAGTGTTGCCGAATTCGGCCAGCACGGAGCCATGAGCATAGGGATTGATGCCAGGGGTGAAGCGTATAGGTCTGGGAGTATCACGTTTGATAAGAGACATGGAGAACCTCAGTGATTAAGCACGTTCATGTAGACGTTTGTGATTCTACACAAGATCTCCTTAAAGAACAAACAACTGTGAGTGGTGAAACACTCCTTGTTAGTACGAATCGTCAGACAAAAGGGAGAGGGCGCGGTGTGAATGTCTGGGAGGAATTGCCTGGGACATTATGCTTTTCGCTTTCCATCGAACCTCACAGTGTCATGAGTTTTACTGCTCTGGAAATGTCCCTGTTAGTCGCGCGATTTTTTGAATTCGAGGGATGTATCATCGGACTTAAGTGGCCCAATGATTTGTGGGATTCCCGAGGATTAAAATGTGGCGGAATTCTGGTTCAGGGATCAGGCTCGCGTCTCTACGCCGGAATCGGAATCAACTTATTCTCAAATCACAAAGACTTCGGCGGCGTTTATCTTGAATCCTTCGAGTTTGATAAAAAATCCTGGAGCTACCGGATTTCCGAATACATTCTTGCTCACCGGTATTCACAAACTGAGGCGTTGATCAAAGACTGGGAAATTCGGTGTCCGCACATGGGGAAAGACGTCACCATCACAGAAGGGAATGAAATCCTCCACGGAACTTTCATGGGACTGGGTCAGCACGGAGAGGCAGTTCTCCGGACAGAAGGCGGAATCAAAAATATTTTCAATGGAACGTTGAGAATTATTTAGTCTGACTGATGATTTTGTCAGCGATTTTTCCAAGTTCCTGGCGGATCAGATTTTCCGCGAGATCAGGAATCACTTCCCAGGAAACTTTTTCGACATTCTTCCGGAACATTTCATCCAGATACTCTTTCACATATTTCTTCACGAGATCTTCCATCTCAGGACGAAGTTTTGCGATGACGTCTTCAGAATTTGATATCTGGATTCCAGGATTCGTTGCTTCGCCCATGCTCGGCTTGGCAAAGATATCTGATCCGGTGTCATTCCATGTAATCGAGTCAGCATCATCGAGCGACTTGAAAAGAGAATCATCAAAGTCATTGCGACTTGGCTGAAAGCCAGACTTCATCTCTTCAATGCGGGAAGATACTTTTTCTTTAAGATCTTCAAACTCATCGGCGTGCCAGAGATCATCGGCCACTTCGTCATGAATCTGGGCTTCGAGGGAATTGATGTCGGTTTTATCCTCGACGTAATTTCCTTCAAGCTCGAGCCCGATCGGCTCATCTCGCAGAGACTCAAGAGGAACGAGTTGAGGTTTGCGGGCAGCAGGCTTTTCTGTAACAGGTTTTTCTTCATTAAAACTTTCAAGCGTCGGGTAATCAAGATCGGTATTATCCGGGAACTTCTGATCGAAAGGAGAAGCAACTTTGTCTTTCGCTACTGGGACCTCAGTCTTAACCGGAGCGGCGGTCTTCTGTGAGGAAATGACCGGAGGAAGTTCAATTGTTGACTTCGTGTTCTCTTGCCCGATAACACCCGGAACACTCATACCCCAGTCTGTGATCTCTTTTGCCAATGCATTCGGGTGAGTGACTTCCACTTCAAAGGCAGGCTCATCCTCAATCTGGATAAGTGGATCAGTGGAATGGCTCATTTCCCATTGGTCTTCAGGTTCGGCCTGAAGCAGAGAAGGAGATGGATGATCTTTTTTTGTCGTCGGATACGGAATTTCTTCCTCGTCGAATGTCTCAATCATCTGACGGCAGATGGCGATGAACTTGTTTGAGTCAAACGGCTTAACAATCTTATCCGAAGCTCCGCATTTTTCCATGGCTGCATCATCGACAGTGTCGAAAGTCCCCAGAAGAAGAAGAATCTTCGCTGTAGGAACCAGCTCATGTATTTTTGAACAAAGATCGTAACCGGTATATTTTTCGGAAAGATTGAAATCGAGGAAAACAATTTTGGGCTGAACCTTCGGAAGTTTCTGAAAGAGTTCATCTTCAGAAGAACATTCAGTGATGTCATACGGCTGGTTCGCCAAAGTGATCTTGATGACTTTCTGAATGGTGATGCTGTCATCGGCCAGCAAAACTTGGTGGTTCATACAAAAAGTATAATTGCCGCGGTGACTGAATGGGAACGAAAAAAACTTTAAAACTCGAGAATCATTGCCGTTTGGTTATCCAGGTTTCCGCGAGAGTTGGATAGTTTTAGTAAGCTATTCACTCTTTCCTGCGCGTCCGGGGCATTCTTATTCATCACATAGAGGAGTTCATCATCCGTAAGATGAGGATAAATACCGTCTGTCAGGAAGAGGATCTTATCTCCTTCCATCAATCGCACTTCTCGCAAAGTTTGTCCCAGCTCAGGATACATTCCGATGGCATTCATGGGTGAGCTTTTGAATTTCCAGGTCGTCTGATCCTGGGCAAGTGGCCGCCAGGTGTCTTCCTGCACGATCTTGGTCAGAGCTCCCTGGCGAAAATGATAGGCCGTGCAGTTTCCCACGCCGACGAGAACCAGAAGGCTTTCGGCCCGGACCGCAACAAGAGCGCTGACTCCAGCTCTTTGGTTCACGGGTTTTGCATGGTTCTCTTTCATCAGGTTATGGTGAGCATTGAGAAGAGCATTTGTGATGGCATTCCCTTCAAGAAGATTACGGGGATTATGATAAAGCGGCATGGTGGCGTTCGGATCCCTTGAAAGTTCTCCGTAGAAACTCCGGATATCCTGTTTCAGCTTGTCCACCGCGCGATCACCGACACCTGAACCACCGAATCCATCAAAAATCATAAAGAGCTCATGATCAAAGTCGAAATCGTATCCGTCTTCATTGACCTGAAGATAGGGACCTTGATGTGTTTGGGCGGCATATGCTTTGAGACGCATTCTTACTCCAGATAATTTTTAAGCTTTTCCGTCGCTTTCTTATAGTAGTCACTGTCGCTCGGGGAGATCTGCTGGACCTCCTGAAATTTTTCCTTGGCATCATTAAACAAGCTCAGGGATTCAGCGATGATGGCTTCACGATAGATTTTCTTCGAGCGGTTCTCGAGGAGGTTTTTAATCTCATCGACTTCGTTCAGGGCTTCGGCATTCGTCGGTTCAAGTTTCAGGACTTCCTGGAACGACTCGTACGCCGCTTTGAG
>CANGAC010000028.1 GCA_947451425.1 Bacteriovoracaceae bacterium
TGCAGGCGTGTTGTAGGAATTCGGAGAAAGATTTCTCTTCATCAGCTTAAAGAATTTGTCCTTGAGCTCCGCCGAACGAGGAAGATCCGCCCGAGCCGAGAAGAGGTTTTTAATCATCGGATTCCGCTGAAGGAACTCCATGCGCCGGAAAATTTTCGACGCCTCTTCGTTATTCATGGCATCGGCAAACGACGGGAGCGCTCTGGTTACCTGAATGAACTTTGCCCGGAGAAGAGAGATGTCCCAGTCTTCATTCCTGTACTCGTTCCCCTGCGCCTGAAGATCCGCGATGAAAGTCGGATTACTCGGGAGCATCTGCTGATAGAGGTAGGCTCGATACGGAATACAATTGTTACCGGTCAGGTCATCATCGGCCGCAAAGTTTGAACGGTTAGTTCTTGGAAAAGTTAACGACACCGGAGCATCAGTGCCCATCAGTCTCGAGACCTCTCTTTGGATGAAGTTAAAACTCTGCGGCGCCTGTGGCGGTCGAGTGTAGGCGGTGATGAAGTCGTCACTCGTCTTCGTCGAGTCGGCAGACGGCAGTGCCGAAGCCTGGAAACTCATGGAGTTTTGCTCGACCTGAATCAGATCATTAACCTGTCTCAGATTCCCTGCCATGGCTGCACGCCGATTCGATTCAAAATCTTCTGAGGGTTCGTAAGGAATTGTCTCGAGAGTTGTTCCTCGGGTTCGCTCCAGGCAGCTGCATAGGCCCAGGTCACGCGGAATATTTCTTAGACCAGTATTGAATCCTGCAGGATAGGAATCGAAGCAATTCCCTCTCAGAGACGTGAGTCCCGATCGGTCAATCCCTACCGCAGGATCGCCGGAAATCGGACACCAGCGTAAATTTCCTTCTTCATCATAATCGTACCGCCCTCCGAGGGAAGGATTGACGTTGATCAATGAATCAATCGTTCCGTAACCATCTGAGATGTTCTGAAACCCACCATCTCTAAAAATTCCTAAACCACGGTTACGGTAGCCGCCATAAGCGAAAGTGGCATCGCTACCATCGACAGGAATGGATTCGACCGAAGGACGAGGACGGATGTTCACGATGATCTGACCATCCCCAGAGGAAGGCACTAATCCATTGGCGGGAATCTGAAGTCGAGTCCAGTCGCGAGCTCGAAGGTTTGAAAAATCAACCGTCGACGGATTGGCAAAAACTTGAGGAACTCCGGAATTCCCCAATCGCACAGTGCCACTGACTCCGAGGTAATCCGGATTCGAAACTACTGGTACATCGAGGTCCCGTTCACTAGTTTCCCGTAATGCTCTATCTGCTGCGGAAAGCGTCTCCGCATAGGACATGCCGGTTGATAAGGAAAATAAAAGCATGAGCAGAACATGTTTCATGGGTAAACCTCAGGGACTCTTCGTCAGGAAATGTGAATTTCTTTATATATTGAGGGAAACCGGCGGATATCAGTTAGTTTCTCCGGCTTTCAAGGGTTTACTGTCTGATAGGTGCCCATGAAATCTGGGCAAATGGCCCTTTTCTTGTTTCCCAACTCCTGACGAAGGCTTTGGAGCAATTCTATTGGATCTGCGCTAAGCTTTAGCCGCAATACTTCCTTGAGGTTCACATTCGATGAAATCATTCCCATTGAAATATTCCCGCGTCGAAACTGAAGACGGTTCCTACACGCTTTTTTCAGAAGCCTTCGGCGAGGCCTGTCACTCCACGGCGGGAGCAAAATCGGAAACGATCCTTCATTATCTGAAAGGATGTGCGGTGGAAGAAAAAGCTCAGGCGCAAACAGCTCTCTCCATTCTTGAAGTGGGATTTGGACTCGGGGTAGGCCTTCTCACAACATGGGAACATCTCCACTCCCTTCCGGCCGAAGTTCATTTCCTGAGCCTCGAGATTGATCGCGAACTCGTCCTGTGGTTCCTGGAAGAACATAAGACTCATCCGCTCCTGCAGAACATCGAAGTCCGCGAAAAAACCGTCGAAGGAAAACTCCGGAATTTTTCCTTCACCATTCTTATTGGTGATGCCCGCCGGGAATTGCCGGAGTACGTCTCCCGAAGAAAGATTATCTGGGAAGCGATTTATCAGGACGCCTTTTCTCCCAGGAGAAATCCTGTTCTCTGGACACGTCAGTGGTTTGAACTCCTGAAAATGCATTCGTCAGAAAACGTGATTCTCTCCACCTACTCCGCCAGTTCTTCCATCAGAAAATCTCTGGTGGAGGCCGGCTGGAAACTTTATCCCGGAGAAAAATTCGGCCCGAAAAGAACCTCGACCCGTGCTAGACTTACTGGCGAAACGGACAAAGACATTCTCGATGCCCTTGCGCGTTCTCCGGTCAAGGCGATCACTGATGAGGAACTGTTAACATGAACGCTCTTCTGAAACTTCTTCCGATAAAATATCCGATCATCCAGGCCGGCATGGTTTACGTTTCCGGCGGAAAACTGGCGGCCGCTTCGGCGGAGGCCGGCATTCTCGGAGTCGTCGGGGCCGGTTCCATGTCCCCCGATCTTTTGAAGCACCATCTGGAAAAGGCGAAATCCCTCACCCGGCATCCTGAACGCCTGGCCGTGAATATTCCCCAGCTCTATGAAAAAACCTCCGAGCAGATTGAAGTGTCACTCAGAGCGGGAATCAAAATCATCATTACGTCTGCGGGAAGTCCGAAGGCCCATACGACGGAATTGAAAAAGGCCGGCTGTGTGGTGATGCATGTCACTTCAACTCCGGAGCTTGCGAAAAAGTGCGAAGACGCCGGTTGCGATGCCGTCATCGCCGAGGGCTTCGAGGCCGGTGGGCACAATGGAAGAGATGAAATCACAACCTTGGTCCTCATTCCCCAGGTCGTGAAGGCCGTGAAAATCCCGGTCATCGCTGCCGGTGGCATCGGTGATGGAAAAGGCATGGCCGCTGCTTTTTCTCTCGGGGCCAGCGGAGTTCAGATGGGAACCCGGTTTCTCGCGACCCAGGAATCCTCAGCCCATGAAAACTTCAAGAAGCTCGTGATTGAATCGAGATCTGATTCCACCATGCTCATGATGAAAAAAGTCGTCCCGGTGAGGTTATTGAAGAATGCCTTCTATGAGGAAGTGAAGGCACTTGAGGAAAAAAACGCGTCGAAAGAAGAACTCGTCGCCTTACTTGGGAAAGGACGCGCTCGTCTGGGAATGCTCGAAGGAAATCTCAGTGAGGGTGAACTCGAAGCGGGTCAGATCGCGGCCATCGTTTCCGATCTTCCTACCGTAAAAGAGCTCGTTCCGAGGATTCTGCGGGAATATGATGAAGCGGTAAAAAATCTTGTCAGAGTTTCGGAGTGGGAAAAAAAAGCCTGAAGGTCGTGTTCTTTCTGTCAGGAAGGAATTCAAGTTTTCCGGCGTGATCTTCAATGATCCGGGTGGAAATGGAGAGACCCAGCCCTGTTCCTTCATCCTTATCTTTCGTCGTAAAAAATGGCTCCATAATCTTTCCAGCGACCTCGGCGGGAATGCCCAGGCCTGAATCTACGACTTCAATCCAAACTTGTCCGTCGGTGTGTCCGTAATCAATCTGAATCCATCTTTCCTGGAGCGCCTTAGTGGCATCGATGGCGTTGATGAGAAGATTCAGGACCACCTGACCCAGCTGAACTTCCCTTCCCATGACGGTCAGTTCTTTTTGTCCTTCATTGAAAATCAGTTTGACGTCGTTATTTTTTATGCTTTGCCGGGAGATATCGAGACAGGAATTGATCACACCCTTTACGGAAAGGGGCGCGAACGGATCACTGTCTCCACCCCGGGAGAGACTCCTGAGACTTTTTATAATCTGCGCGATCCGGTTACTGGTGTTGATAATTTTATCACTGAAAATTTTCAGGTTCTTCTTATCCAGAGGCTCCTGTTCAATGATGGAAGCAATGATGCTAGCCGAACCCTGGATGATCGCGAGTGGATTGTTCACTTCGTGGGCGACACCGGCGGCCATCTGCCCGACACTGGCGAGCTTGGACGAATACATCGCCACCGCTTCCTGTTCGCGCAGTTCTTTCCTTGTCTCCACCAGCTCATTGATCGGAATAGAACAGACGATCATGCCGCCATCCGGAAGCCTGCCCATCGTCGTCATGAGGTGGCTTGTCTCTCCGTTAATGATCACATTGGTTTCAACCGTAAGCGCTTCTTTGTCAGAGCGGAGAAACTCCTCTAGTATGCCGGAGTATTCGGACTGCTTCGTAAGTTCACCAATTTTTGTTCCGACGAGATTTGGATACACAGAAAGCACGGCACTATTGGCATCGAAATACACCCCGGACTCGCTGATCATCGCCACAAATCCGGGTACACCATCGATAATTCTTTTCAGACGGGATTTCTCGCGCATTGCCTCGATCCGCGCACCGATTAAAGCGCGCAGCTGTTTATGGTGAAAGTGAAGTGCCAGTGAAGAGAGGACAGAGATCACAAAGAAGTTTAACAACGGATAGGAATTTTCCATGTTCTTGAAGAAAAAAATCTCCAGGATGATTCCTATCGTTACCGGCAGAAGAAAGATGTAATAGGAAATAACGTCTGCCACAAGGAGGGCCGTGTTGGAAATAATCAGACCTCCGAGGGTAACCCGTAGAAGAGGAATAGTATCCCCGTGAAGACCATGAACTCTCAGTGACTGATCAATGTGAAGAGTCCAAGCCATGGAGAGAAGAAAAAATCCCAGCCACAAAAACGTATCCGAGCCTTTCAGATCGTCCGAAATAATTTCTGTGGCAAAGAATCGAAGCATGCATCCACTGACGGCCACAGCGATAATGAAATCATTGAGTGGGTGAGAAAACCTCGTCTGATACCAGAGGGAGAAGATCAGAACGATCAGCTGGATGAGATACGCATACCTGTTGCGTGACAAATTGGTGCGCCGAAGTTCCCGGTCAATTTCGTCCCGCAGCTCCACTTAAAAGGATCGCTCTAAAGCAGCGATCCGGTCTTCGAGGCTCGGGTGAGTGGAGAGGTAACTCATCATTCCGCCCTTCGAAGAAATCTTCAAAGTCTGAAACGCGGCCTGAGAATCACCGGTGTTATCAAACTTCTGCTGGAGGCGACGGAGGGCCGCGATCATCTTCTGTTTACCGGCCACTTTTGCAGCTCCGGCATCAGCGCGGAACTCTCTTAAGCGCGAGAAATAGGTCACAACAAACATGCCTAAGAATCCGAAGAGCATTTCAAAGACCATCGTGACGAGAAAGTTCGGAACAACCGGACGATCATCATCCCGGTCTCCCCTCATCGCCTGTGAAAGAGCAAATGAAGCAATCCGCGCAAAGAACATCACAAACGCATTCACGACTCCCTGAACCAGCGCCATCGTGACCATGTCACCGTTAGCGATGTGGGAGACTTCGTGCGCGAGGACACCTTCGACTTCTTCGGTATTCATCTGGGTGAGAAGTCCCTGAGAAACGGCAACAAGAGAATTATTTCTGGAAGGACCTGTAGCGAACGCGTTCACTTCCGGAGACTGATAAACGCCCACTTCAGGCATCTTCGTCAGCCCCGCTGCCTTTGAGAGCTGGTGAACTTTTAAAACGAGATCAGCGTAGCGTCCGCGATCATCGACAATCTCCACACCCATCATGGTCTTGGCCATGAACTTGGAAAGAAGAAGGGAAATTCCCGATCCGACGAAACCCCAGATGAGGCAGAAGCCCATCAGCGATCCGTAATCGATGCCGGACGCCGTTATGTAGTGATTGAGTCCCAGAAAATTGAGGACGATGGAAACCGTAACGACCACGAGAATATTGGTCAGCATAAAAAGAAAAATGCGTTTGAACATTGTTCTAACTCCGTAAAATTTTGAAAGCCTTTAGGACAAGTTAATACCTTTTTGGGCCACGTCAAGGGTAGCGATGCTCCACTCCTTGAGACCCGCGAGGAATATTTGATAGAAACGAAGGTAAGTATGGGAACACCTGTCATTATCTTACATTAGATTGTCGGTTATTTCCGCTCTTGTTACGCTAAGTATCCAAAAGCATGAAAAGGAATTTTTGCATGAAACAGCAATGGATTTTCTTAACCGTTCTTCTCACTCTCTCGTTTAACACCTGGGCAACTTCTCAGGCAGTGCTCGAAGAAACTCTTTATTTTGATTATCAGAAGTCTATTCTCGATAAGACAGTTGCCCAAAAAGGCATGACTGGTTTCACTGCTTTTGAGCAGGGACTTTTTGTCGATGCCCTCTGGGATCTCGCAGAAGAGAAATCTCCTGAGGCGCTGACGGCCCTCGATCAGGTTCAGACATTCACTTATTCACTTTTTGAAAAACTCAGAATCGGAATTCTCCGCCTGAAGTACAGAAGCGCTCCGAACCTTCCGGCCGATCTCGTGACGGAACTTGAAAACGCCCTTCGCGAACCAAATGTTGACCTGAAAATTGTTTACAACCTCGCGGCTTACGAATCAGAGCTCCTGGCAGCCGGCCACGATGAGCTCATTCAGATTGCCCGTGGGCACCAGGAATATTTCTCCGTCGCTGACGATGCGGAAAGAAGAAAAGAACTGACGACGGACGTGATCGCGGACATCTTCCACAACTCTCCGGACGTTTCTGCGTACATGAACGGAGAATACGTGAAGGCCGTGAAGATTTTCATGTTCTGCCGTTCGAACCGCATTTACCCGTGTCTCATGACGATGAAAGATGTCCACGGAGAAGTCGTAAGAAACGCCGACGGAACACTCTGGACTCATAAGGCCCTCGCCAGTGCGAAGACCGGTCTTCCCTCTTACACAAGAAACGGAAATACTCCGACTGGTGTGATGACAATTGATTCCGTTATGCCCGCAGCTGACCAGCAAATCTCTTTCGGAAAACAGCGCCGGATGATCCTGAACTTTATTCCGAAATCAAAAGACGAAGCACTTCTTCGCTCGCTCCTTCCGGATTCAAGCAAGTCGGAAGACTGGTGGAAAGCGGGAACGACAGCACGTGATATCGGAAGAAACCTTCTCCGCATTCACGGTACCGGAAAAATCAATCCGGATCCTTCGGTTCCTTATTTCCCATTCATGAGAACTTCCGGATGTATCTCTCAGAGAGAGAATACTTACGGCGACACAACTTACACGGACCAGCGTGATCTTCTCGATGCCGTTATGACTGCCCTTGATTACACTCCGGCGTTTGAGAATGAGCCGAAGATCAAAGGTATCCTTTACATCGTAGAAATCGACGACACTGATGAGATCGTGACTCCTGAAGCTCTTCAGAGCTTTGGTATTGAATAAATTTTGCTGACTGAAAAACTTCCCAATTACGAACTTCTGGATTCTGGTCTCGGGCGAAAGCTCGAGATCATTTCCGGCGTTCGCGTAACCCGCCCTTCTCCCCAGGCCATCTGGAAACCGCGCCTTTCCGACAAGGATTGGAATTCCGCCACTTCCAATTGCATCCGCACCAAAGACGGTGGGGGAAAATGGGAACACAAAAAAGAGCCGAACCCGAATCTCGTTCTTCCCTATGAGATTGACGGAAAAAAACTTCAGTTTCGCCTGAAGTTCACGTCCTTCGGTCACTGCGGAGTTTTCTTCGAGCAGATCCCCGTCTGGGAATGGCTCTACCAAGAGACAAAGTATCTTAAAGAAAAACTGGGTCGCGCTCCGAAAGTCGTGAACCTTTTTGGTTACACGGGATGCGCGTCGCTGGTGATGGCGGCCGCAGGTGCTGAGGTCTTTCACGTCGATAGTTCCAAAGGAGTTCTCGACTGGGGAAAAGAAAATCAGCTTCTCTCCAAACTTCCTAAAGACTCGGTCCGCTGGGTCCAGGAAGATGCGCAGGAATTCATGCGCCACTCATTCAAGAAAAAATTCACCTACGACGGAATCCTCGCCGATCCTCCGAGCTGGGGCCATGGGGTGAAAAAAGAAGTCTGGGATTTTGAAAAACACATTCACCTCCTCGTTGAACTTCTGAACTCCGTTCTCAATCATGAAAACTCCTTTCTGTTTCTCTCGAGTCATACGCATGGAGTTCAGCCTGAGGCCTTGCGGAATATCGTGATGGAGAAATGGTGGAAGAGACTTGAGCCAGGGGAACTCGGTGTGAAACACCAGAACGATGAGCGCATTCTTCCCGCGGGCATGTTCGTCACCGCACGCAGCTATCAACGATAATTATTATGGTCAGGAAGGAAGCGAAGCTTCCGGGACCGGTATGTCGATGAGAGGCAGGAGCCGGAATCGACCTTGACCTAAGGCCCGGCCCAATTTACGCTTCAGGGGCTTTTCATCATCTTCATACATCCGTACAAAGACGATCCGATATTGTTACGACGACATAGATGCCGCAATGACTATCGATCTGAATGGGCCCCGTGCAGGGGCCCTTTTTTATGGGGATGATTGCCGGAACCACTCCGTCAGAATCGCGGTGGTCGCATTGGAAACATTGAGCGATTCCACCTGGCCTGAACCAGGAATGGAAATCAGCTCATCCATTTTCTTCAAGAGCTTCTCAGAAAGTCCCATTCCTTCGGCACCCATGAACACCAGACTCTTTTCCGGAAACTCAGTCTTAAAGAGTGATTTCCCCTCGTGAGAGCTGGTCGCAAAGGTCTTAAACATTTTGGTTTTTGCCAGATCAAGAACTTCCGCCCAGTCCGCGACGTGAACCGCCGGAACACTCTCATATCCGCCTTCTGACGTGCGAATCGCTGCGGCAGAATTGGCGACGGGAACTTTTGCAAGATAGATGATCCCATCAACACCGAAGTGAGCAGCACTTCTCATGATGGCACCGAGGTTATGGGGATTTTCCACTTCCTCAAGGGCAAGGATGAGGTTTCGACCGGACTTAGTCATGATCTCTTTCACTGTCGGAGCTTTTTTCTGTTTCACGAGAAGGACAATCCCTTCGTGATGCGTGGCCTTGGAGATGTCATTGAGTTCATCTTCTTCCACGACGTGATAGGCCAGCTTGTGATCCACAAGGTAACGGATGAGCTTCTTGTACTCGAAGACACCTTTCTGCGTGATATAGGCCCGGATCATGTCCTCGGGACGCTTCTCAAAGAGCTTCTGGCACGCGTGCCTTCCGTAAACCTTCATTTCCTGATTTTTTTTAACGTCTTTCATAGTGGGGATATAAGGCCCTTAACTCTCCAGGTCAAGCAACTTTTATGTTATGGATGAGGGATGGAAGAAGCGGATCAGAAAAATTCTCAGTACAAGCTTCCTCTCGGTGAGGAAGTCAATCTCATGGAGCAGGAAGCACGGATGATCCTCCCCGGAATTCAGACCTTATTCGGCTTCCAGCTCATCGCTGTCTTTAACCAGAGCTTTAAAATTCTTCTGACTCCCTCCGAGCAGTATCTCCATCTTGCCTCTCTCCTTCTGGTCGTCATCTCGGGGATTCTCGTATCGGCACCGGCGGCCTATCACCGGCAGGCGCACCACCATATTTCATCCCATTTCATCCGGCTCGGGAGCCGCTTCCTGACCCTGGCCCTGATCCCGCTCACTCTCGGGACCTGTCTCGACATTTACATCGTTTCCTGGATCATTACGTCTTCCGTCGTCGCCTCGGGAATTATCAGCGTTCTCCTGTTCTGCATCTATCTGGGGATCTGGTTTGTCTTTCCCCGGAAAAGAGCGAAAAAAATCCTCCAGCTTCCGGTCAAAGAATTGAAGAAGTAAACTTACCTTCACTCGCGAAAGCAGCAGCAATAAGGTATAAAAAAAGAATGCATTACACGGGCTATCTCGCTATTCATGACATGGAATCGGAGCTTGAACGAGAGTTCGAAGTTCGCGGGATGAAATTCGCTTTCAAAAAAGAACGCCTCTATCTCGTCGAAGGCGACGGGCCCGACATGATCTGGGCGCAGATGACGGCGCGAAATCTCGAAAAAATTACGATTACCTCCATCAATGATGGGGCAAGCAAACTCAAAGAAAAAGGCCGCAACTGGGGTCTCTTTACGGTCGGTCATCACAGAAGAGCGCAGCTCATCCAGGATGAGCTCCCGAAGTACAACACCAAACCCATTCCCTTCCGGCATCCCCTTCCTTCAAGCCCCATGGGTTTCTGGACTCTCTGGGAGCAGGATGAAATTCTCGCAACGCAAGTGACGTCATCGCCCTTTGCGATTGGTGAGATGGATTTCCAGGAAGACAAGGTCATGCCGCCGTCGCGCGCGTACTTAAAGCTCTGGGAGTTCTTCACCGTCTACGCTCCCGAGGCCATCGCCGGCGGAACAGCAATAGATGTGGGATCCTGTCCGGGTGGATGGACGTGGGTTCTCCGGACTCTGGAATTTGATAAAGTTCATAGCGTCGATAAAGCGCCGATTGAAAAACGAATCATGGACCTGGGACGAATTGATTTCCGCCAGGAAAGTGCCTTTGGTCTTGATCCGAAAGACTTCGGCGAGATCGACTGGTTCTGTTCGGATATCATCTGCTATCCGGAAAGATTACTCACCCTCGTGAATAAATTCCGGGCAGCGGGAACAGTGAAAAACTTTGTCTGTACCATTAAATATCAGGCCGAAACTGACTGGGAAGCGACGATGAAATTCCTCGAAATCCCCGGCTCCAGAATCGTCCACCTTCATCACAACAAACACGAAGTCACCTGGTTTCTCAAGGGAGCGAATGCATGAATTACTTTGAGGGCGGGAAAACAATAAGGCTGAAACTCATCCGGGACGTTTCCAAGCACATCAAGCGCGGCAATCCGTGGGTGTTCTCTGATGCCGTGGAAAAAATCAAGGCGGCCGACGGCGCCTACGCCATCCTCTCAAGTCCCAAAGGTGAAGTACTGGCGTGGGGGTATTACTCACCCACGACGAACCTCGCGTTCCGCGCCCTCACTCTGGGTGACAAGAAATTTTCTGACGACACTGTGGAGAGAAGAATTCATCGTGCGATTGAAAATAAAAAGCATCTTATGACGAGAGAGAATAAATGCCTGCGCGTCTTAAATGGTGAAGGCGACGAGCTCCCCGGAGTGGTGGCGGATTACTACGATGGTGTGGTGGTCTTAAAACTCGACGGCACGGCCTCAGAGGCCTTCTGGAAAAAAGAAGCTTTCGCTGAATATTTCATGAAGCAGACTGATCTTCCTGTCTCGTGTGTCTACTTCAAGAGAAAAAATAAGGAAGAAGAAAAGGGCATGATCCTCGCCGGAGCGTGCGACAACCTGACGGATCTCGAGTTCCTTGAGCACGGAGTAAAATTCCGGACTAATATCATTGATGCCGCGAAGACCGGATTTTTTCTCGACCAGAGAGAGAACAGAAATTTCATCCGTTCCGTCGCTAAAGACAAAACTCTTCTGAATCTTTTCGGTTACACCGGAGGCTTTTCCGTTTACGCAGGTCTGGGTGGAGCAAAGAAAGTCACAACTGTGGACATCGCTCCTCACGCGATCAAGGCTTCCGACCATAACTGGGAAATCAATCTCCTCTCTCCGGAACTTCACGAAGCGATCTGCGAAGATGCGTTTAAGTTTGTTGAAAAAGCTCAGGCCGAAAAAAAAACCTGGGACATCGTGATCACGGATCCGCCGTCGTTTGCACCCAATCAGAAGGCCCGCGAGACGGCCAAAGAAGCGTACATAAAAATCTTCGCCGATTCCCTGAAACTCGTGCGTGATGGAGGGTTCTTCGCTGCTTCCAGTTGCTCAGGCCACATCAGCTTTGATGAGTTCATGGACATCGTCCAGGAAGCTCTCTCTAAATCCCGGCGTCGCGGGAAAGTTCTTCTCGTGAAGGGCCAGCCGGAAGATCATCCGTTTCCTCTGGCCCTTCCCGAAATGCGCTACCTCAAGTTCGTTTACCTTCAGACGTTCAAAGATTGAAGCTGATGGGAATCTGGAAAAACCTCTCCATCTCTAAGAAGCTCTTTTTTGTCGTCGGGATCATGGCGGTTTTGATTCTGATTGAACTTCTCACACTCCGTTTTGCCATGGATAAGCTCTCCGCGGTCCGTGCCTTTGTGGGCGGAGAGGGACTCTGGACCAAGAGTCAGAAGCAGGCGATCTATAAACTCCAGAGATACTCCGCGACCAAAGATGAAAATGACTACCAGGGCTTTCTCAGCACCCTGTCGGTGAACGAAGGCGATCACATCGCCCGCCTGGAACTCATGAAATTTTCGCCCGACCTGGAAATTGTCCGGAAAGGTTTTATTCAGGGACAGATCCATCCGGATGATATCGATCCGATGGTCAGGCTTCTCCAGAAGTTCTCAGGTGTGAGCTACATCTCCAAGGCGGTCGGTGCGTGGACCGAAGGTGATTATCTGATCGATGAGCTGAAAAAACTCGGCGTGGAATATCACGATCTCATCGGGAAAAATAAAAACGACTCCGCGGCACTCCAGAATCTGAATCTGAAACTCGACCGGATCAATGACCAGCTCTCTGTTGTCACAGCAGAATTCTCGCTTGTTCTCGGAGAAGGATCACGCTGGCTTGAGAATCTCGTGTTCATGATTCTTTTTTCGCTGGTGTTGACGGTTGAAACAGTCGGACTTACCCTCACCTTTTTTACCAGCAGGGAAATTTCCCGGGGTCTCAATGATCTGGTGAGAGTCTCCGAGGATATCGGAAAAGGGGCGTTCAAGGAGCGTCTCACCGTCTCCTCCCATGACGAGATCGGAAAACTGAAAATTGCCGTGAATAAAATGGGAAGCCTTCTTGATGTTTCCTACCGGGATCTCGAAGGCCAGATCCTCGAGCGGACGAGGAAGCTCGAAGAAATTGCGCGGGAGAATGAACGGCTCTACGAAGAGGCCAAAACCGCTGTCAAAATGCGGGATGAGTTTTTCTCGATTGCTTCGCATGAACTGAAAACGCCGATCACATCGATTGGCCTCCAGTTGCAACTACTTTCCCGCGAACTTCATCAGGAAAATATCGACATTGATAAGGCGCGGCTCGCGGCCGACAAGCTCATCACCATGGGACGGCGGTTAACGAACCTCGAAGACGTCCTGATGGACATGACGAAGATCCGCCTCGGGAAGCTCGAGATTGAGCCCAGGCCCTCGGATCTCACAATGATCGCTCAGGATGTAGTGAGAGAAATTTCTCCGGTTGCCGCAAGAGCAGGATCCACGATTGATCTTCAGGCGGCGGAATCGATCACGGGAATTTTTGATCCGATCCGGCTGGGCCAGGTCATCACGAACCTCATTAACAATGCCATTAAATATGGCGATGGTTCTCTCATTGAAGTCAGCTTGAGAAAATCCGGTCAGGACGCCGAAATTTCTGTCCGCGATCATGGTCCGGGAATTCCCGAAGAAAAACGGAAACGGATCTTTGAGCGCTTCGAGCGCGGCAACGAAGACGCTGGAATTGCCGGTCTAGGGCTTGGACTTTACATCAGTAAGGAGATTGCCGAGGCCCATGGAGGAAAAATTACCCTTCATACGGAGGTGGGAAAAGGCTCAGAATTTACGGTACGAATTCCTCTCAAGTCCTGATCTGAAACGAAGAATAAATCCTTCCTCTGAGACTGAGAATCGCTCCCAGGGAAAGGGTCGCTGAAAAAATCCAGAAGAGATTAAAGCTCAGGTCTTCTTTCGGTAACGAAAGAGTCGTGTTCGTAAGCATGAGAACGCTCCAGAGAGTCGCCGGCATAAAGATCACCGGGAACTTATACCGTCTCCAGACCCACCACAACTCCTCACCTTTCATTCCCAGCATCGCTACGATGAGACCCGTCGAAAGAAAGAGAGATCCGCAGAACGAGGCGCAGGCCCACATCCCGAAGCGCATGAAGAAGTGTGAGATATCAATTCCCGGATTCATGCCGAGGCCAAACTGCGGACAAAAAGAAAGTGAGAAAACCGCACCGAGGATCTGGTACCCGATAAACTTCAGCAGGATCTGATTTTTCCTGAAGGAAAGCTGGATATCTTTTTTTACCTCGGCCTTGAGGGTTTCTGCAGGAGCTTCAGATGAAACTAAAAATGTGAATAGGTCTTTTCTCATTCCTCACCTCTCCGGAGTGACCGGATTGCTCTTGATAGACGCTGGCGAAGGTTAGTCTGTGACAAACCACTCGAAGCTTCGAGCTCTTCGTAACTGACTCCCTCGAGATAGTATTTCCGGACCAGCTCTGCTGCATCCGGGGAAAGTCTGGCCAGAAGCTCTTCCACGTCCTGGTCCGTCCCTTCGATTTTTGCGTACATTTTCTCCATGTACTCATCCGTTCCGGGCCTTTCTTTTTTTCTGCCGAGTGAACGGTACTCATCGATGAGTAAATGGCGGATCAGGACGAAGAACCACGGTAGAAACGGCTGACCTTTGTAGAGGTCGCGCTTCTCATGAAGATGCCGCCAGACTTTCTGGTAGAAATCATCGGCCTCGGAATCCCGCAGGCGCTTTTTAATGAAACCATAAACCATGGAGTGATATTTTTCATAGAGACGCTCGAACGCCTCTTCACTTCCCTTCTGGTAGGCCGTCATTAAACTTTCATCCGTCATGCTCTCATTTTCTCACAGAAGTCGGGGGAGAACAAAGGCATAGGTTGCCCCGATAATATTAATAATTCCTGTGAGGAGAAGGAGCCTCTTCGACCAGCTACGGGTTTTCTCGCAGTCTTGTTTTTTGTCGATCGGGCAGCTCAGCTTCTCTGCGTACTTCTGTGAGGCATAGGAAAGTGCGAGCATCCCGAAGCTCACGCCGAACACAATCTCCTTGTGCTCAGATAACCAGATGAGCTGCGGGAATTCGCTGACCATGCCTGCTACCGTGGCCCCGAATCCCAGAAGAACCAGGGCACCTGGGATCGCACAGCAGATGAGCGTCCCGAAAGAAGTAAAAAGTCCGGCGAAAGCAAAGACCTTACTTTCTTGTAATTTCTGCCACATTGTAACCTGCCTCAGTAATGAGTTTTGTAATTTCTTCGTCCGTCATGTCCTTGCCTTTCAGATGAACGACTTTCTCATCGAGGTTCACATGAACTTCATCCACGCCGGCCGCCTTGAATTTTTTGGTGATTCCCTGGGCGCACATAGAGCAGACCATTCCTTTCACATGGATCGTCGTCTCACCGGCAAAGGCAGGAAGAGAAAAAAGAATCGCGAGGAATAATAATTTCATAACATCTCCTTAGTAATGAACCATCAGGTTCAGCATCCAGTCTCCTCTGGTAGATGAGCCCATCTCCCAGAGAACATTTTGATAAAAAAATCTGAGCATCGGCGTGATCATGACCCGGTCTTCGACATTGTGAATGACCATCGCCTGAACCATGAACCAGGTCTGAAGATTCTCAAAGGGAGCTTTGGCGGGAGAGATCCCCACTCTCCCCTGCGAGACGGAGAAATTTTCAAACTGCATGTGCTTTAAAGATGTGTAGAGCGTGCGGTTTTCCCAGTCACCCTCAAGTCCGAAATTCACGAGCGGATTTTTTCTCTCATCCTGAAAACCGATTCCACTATGCAGGTAGACATTTGCCTGATGATCTTCCCCATTATCTCTCCATAAGAGAGAATTCACTTTCAGAATGCCCAGGTTGATCTTATCGAAACGGTCATGCTCAAACCCCGCAGCAAAGCGATTGGTGAATGAGTAGAGAGCGTAGTTGTTCGAGTACTGAGACATGTTCGTTGAGTTCAGCGCCCAGCCTCCCTGGTACATCACCGGGTGAGCGAGGGCCTTAAAAGAAATGAGAGCGAAAAATATCGCGGCAATTGCTTTCATACCCCAAAAGACGCTGGGATTTTAGTTTTGTGACGGGGAGATTCTTTTAAAGTTCATCCAGACCTGAGACTTGAGGAAATCCAGATCGATACCTATGGTATGCGCGGCCCGGAGATAGATTTCGTGAATATCGAGATGTTTCTGAGCGTCTGTCTCAAGAAAGACCTGGGTTAAAGGAAGAGTCGGAAGAAGCTCGCGGATCTGCGGAGAATTATCGATGGAGATCCCGAAAGAAAAATAACAATCAGGATGAAGGCGAAGAAGCTCTTTCACGAGTTCCGCATTTCCCCGGAAGTCATGAAAGATCCACGGAGACTTCGGCGGATTCTTTTTCAGGATGTTGAGAAAATCAGATCCGCTTCTCACATTGTGAATGACAAGCGGGAGTCCAAAGTCATCAGAGAGTTCACGGTGCCAGTGGAAAAGTTCGATCTGAAAATCAAGAGTTTCAGGATAAACGCGGTCGATGCCGGTTTCACCAACCGCCCATAATTTTTTTTCACGAACGAGATCCATCACATACGTCTGAAGATTCAGGATCTCAGCGCGGGTGAAATCCTCAAGCCACCAGGGATGAATGCCGGCGGAAGTGAACGCACCTTTGGTTTTTTTCAGGGTGAGTTCTTCCATGGAAAGGCATTCAACGGCCACCGCGTTCTCGGCGTGAGAACGGCGATGGCTGTGAATATCAAGGTAAGGTAATTTATCCAAGAATTAGTGGCAGTAGATCGAGTGAGAAAGAGATTCGATCGTCGCACCGAAAGTCATCGGATAATAAGTGCGATAAAGAGTGCCGTGAGGCCAGATGTACTCGTTCACATTCATCGTCTCATGACGATTTTCACTGAGATTGAGGTAAACAGAACCCCAGCAGGTCACACTTCTGTCGGAACTATTCCAGGCATCGATTGAGACAGAATTACGGTTGTTCCATACGTGAGGAAAAACCATTTGAGCCGCTGCAGCAAAAGAGAAAAGACAGAGGGCAGAAGCGAGGATGAATTTTTTCATAAGGACTCCTTTTTTCCTATTTAACCTCGACTAGATTGACCTCGTCTACTAACCTCTTTCCCTATGAATATCACCCCACAAGAAATTGAAACGTATTGCGTCTCCCACTCGTCTGTTCCCTCAGAAACAGCGAAATCCCTTCAGGAGTACACAAAATCCAACGTCCACGGCTCTCAGATGCTGATTGGCGAGATGGAAGCTTCAGTTCTTCACTTCCTTATCTCGTTAGGGAAAGTGCGCACGGTCGTTGAATTCGGAACGTACACGGGCTATTCCGCTCTCGCTATGGCAGAGGCCCTGCCAGTTGACGGAGAAGTCATCACGATCGACATCAATAAGGAAACGACGACTCTCGCACGCTCCTATTGGGATAAATCTCCCCACGGCAAAAAGATCCGCCAGATTCTGAAATCAGGACTGGATGCGACGAAAGAACTCACCGGAAAATACGACCTGGTCTTCATCGATGCAGATAAGAACAATTACTCAAATTATCTCGACTGGGCAGTGGAACATCTTTCACCCAACGGTTTGATTGTTGTCGACAACACTCTCTGGTCAGGAAAAGTTTTGCACCCTGAAGCTGGTGACAAGCAAACCGAATCGATCGTTGCACACAATCTCAAGGCAAAAAGTCTTCCGGGGTTTGTGAAGACACTCCTCCCGATCAGAGACGGAATGTTTCTTCTGAAGAGAATCTAGAACTGATACTTCAGGGATATGTTTGAGACCCAGATGTAGTAGTGATCGATCGTGCCGCTGTTGAACTTAAACTGCCGGTAATTGATTCCCGCCACCGCCATCACATCTCTGGAAAGCACGTAATCAATCTCCGTCCCCAGGCGATACTCAATCAGTGGTGCTGTGGAATACTTCTGCTTGGTCTCGGCTGCCTGACTAAGATATCCATCAACGAGTTTTGTCAGCGCCGTTGTTCGCAGGAGCCACTTATTCTGAGAGAGATTATTCAGTATCGTCCCCTGAAAGGTCCAGATATTGTAAGGATCGTTACTCTCAGTCGGATTTCCCTTATACCGGGTTGTGGAGTTCATGATGCGCGACCCCTGCGCGAGAAGGGAATACTGAAGCTCCGGAAATTTCTGTCCCATCTCTAAACCAAGATACAACTGAGGTCCTCCGAGGAAATCGAGATCATTGGATCCGTGAGCATTGGCCGTCCCGCCGAAGTTTGTGTACGCACTTTCCGTAGCGACAATTCCTCCGCCCAAAAGATCGACAAGGAATTTCTCATCAAATAATCGATAGCGTGTATCAATTGAAGGATCACTCCATCCGGTGAATCGGGCGCGGGACCCGGAGATGTATTGGTAGGTCAGTTCAGAAATCCGGATCCGGGTGGAAAGAAGAAAACGATCCGTGGGCGCGTACCCAAAAAGCTGGGAATAGGACCAGCCAAAGATGGCAGTAGTGGAACTTTTTTTTGCTTCACCGGAACTGTAAGAGAGTCCGGACTGAGCATAGAGCGAGCCGGCCTTGGGAAGATACTGAACGTCCCAGACGTTACTGTCAGAGGCGGAAGCATTCCATGCGAGTATCGACAGAATCCCGATCCACTTCCTCATCCGTTCTCCGATAAAAAGGGGCCACATTCTTATTAAATCGCAATTCCTGAAAATTACAATTGAATAAGTGGGGCCCCGGAGAGCTTAGTAAGCAGTGACGTAGGACGTGTTCGACGTTTTATAATTCCCGGCCGCATCGTAGGCCCGGGCATAGACGGAAAGATTCGACCCATTCACCATGCGGATACTGCAGGAATAGGGGGCCGTCGTGTCTGTACACTTCAGTGATCCTTTATAGTAGAAGTTCACCTTCGTGACACCCGTGTTATCGGAAGCATCGGCGGTCGCTAAAAAATAGGAATAGCGCGTGATCCGTGCCCCGTTAGAGGGACTTGTAAGTGTGATGATCGGTGCTATTGTATCTGACGTTGAGACAGTCGAACTTGTGATCGTCGCAGATTTCGAGCTCGAGGCGCCCCGATCGTCAGTCACAGTTAGCGTCGCCGTGAAATTTCCGGCACCGTAAGTATGAGACGAATAAGATCCCGTCGACGATGAGCCGTCACCGAAACTCCACTGATACGTGAGAATGGTTCCATCCGGATCAGAGGCAGAAGAAGCGTCGAAGGTGACGTAAAGGGGTGATGATCCCGAGAGGGCATTCGTCACGAAGTTCGCAATCGGAGGTGTGTTCGCATTCATCGGGTCATGCGTGAGTGTGACCGTCGCACTCGATGCGTCCGCTGACATTGCTCCCGCTAGCGATGCACTCGCCTGAGTACTGTTCACCTCATCCAGCAGAACGAAGCTTGAAAGGGTCGCTGCATTTCCGGAGGTCGAATCACTCATCGTGAGATAAATCTTATTCTGGGCCGATGAAGAGATCGGAAGATCGGAAAGATCCATCACGAAAGTCCCATCAACTGGCGTCGTCGTTCCGTTAAAAGCAAACGCACCACCTTTATTCATGAGAGCAAAGGGACTGAACGTCGATGTGGCCGAAGTAGAGACAGCATCACTGGATCCGAATTTCACAGAGAGCTGATTCCTCTGAGCATGGCGGACGGTAAACTTTGCGAGGTAATTCGGACGATACGGTGATCCCGCTGTGGCACGAGGAACCATGTGATACGCAACTTTCCCCTGGAAAGCGGCGACTCTTCCGGCCGATGGCCCGCCGGGAACTGCGGAAACAGATTTCAGGGCATCATAAGCAATCCACGCAAAGCCCGCGTTCCCCCAACCCGTTCCCCAGGAATTGGCAATTTTCAAAGCACCCATTTCTCCTGCATCCACGACATTGTTGCCATTGAGATCAACCCATGAAGAATCATCGAAGCCCACAATCGTCATGGCGTGACCACCATTAGTTCCATTCATATAAGTCATGACTTTCTGGCCGGCACCGCCGCCGGATTTAATCGTCGAGAATACCCAGGAGTTAATGTAGGTCCCATACGTGAGAACATAACCATTCGTGAGCATCTGCTTCATCTGATCAAGTCCCGTCTGAGTATCCACATTGTAAATGTACTGAACCGGCTGAGTCCTGCCAGGAATAGCGGCCTGCCAATGATCCGGGTTCAAGTCCCATGAGAGGTAATCGGAATTTTCCGGAAAGTTAGATTTATTAATACACCCGTGCTTCTGAAGCATCATAAAGGCATCGGAAAAATACGCGCCATTATCGGAACCGGCATTGATCATGTTGTAGAGAAATTTCGGAGAGCACTTTGTTGTCTGGTCAGTCGTGTTGTTGGCGTACCCAAGTGTGAGAGCAAGATTGTGCGAGTGCTGATAGTATCCCATGGCCCATCCCACGCAGTTATTCACCGTCTGGCTGCCGATCGGGGGAAAGGCCGCAAGTTTTGAATTATCTACTGCGGCCGGAAGAACTCCGGCGAAAAAATCGGTTCCACTTGCAACAGCACCGCCCGCGAAGTCATTCAACTCCTGATCGACCACAGTTTCTTTTCCGTGAGGTCTGGCATTTGTCGACGGAAGAAGTGAGAGTTTACGTTTTTTTCTTTCCTCATTCGCCCGGGACATTCCCAGTTCGTTGGGTTTGACATCCTTGATCCGTCTCATGCCGAGATCTTTCTGCATTCTGAGGAGTTCTTTTTTTGTCACCGGCAAGAGGCCCGTTTTCTGGGATTGGGCAAAGACCGGAAGAGACATGAGAGTCAGGCATAACAAAGCAAGCTTCTGCATAGTGAACACTCCTTCCTGGTGTGTGTGGTGGATGAATTTTTCTGATTATGGTGGGATATCTTTTTATGCTGTTAGCAAAATGAACATTGGTCGGTTAAAAAAACACAGTTTTACTCGGAATAGTCCGTGCGGATTTTGAATCTGGAAGGAGTGTGGAAAAAACGCTGCTGAATCAGAAAGGTTGGTTCGTATTCACGCCCGCTTTCCCGGGAGTCGTAAACTGATTTCTGGTCGTATCCACCTGTTCCTGCGCCTGCTCGTCACTGTAGTTCTGCTGCTTCTGAGCACCGTTATCCCAGTCAGGGTTTTTACTCGCGCAGGAAATGAGAACAAGAAAAAATAATGCATATTTCATTCTGTACCTCCGCCTCTATTCTAGGCTTCGGTGCAGGAATATTCTATTTCCTGAGTTAGTGCGGCGATCAAGCTTAAGTGTGCCTGAAGTTTCAGGTCCGCTCCTTTTCAACTGAACGTGGAACCTCTTAAATCCCAATCCTCTTAAGCTCTCACGAAGGAGTCCTTTTTGAGGAAACAAGAATTGGTTGTCGTATCTATTGCCCTTCTCCTTTTTCTGATGGTGAGTCCACTCACTGCAAAAAGAGATCACCAGCGCGAAGAGGCCCGCCAGGAACAGGTCGCCTCTGACGTGGATGAAGAGTTTACCGGAGGCGAGACCTACCGGATTGTCTACAGCGCCCCCGCTGCCAAAGAAAATTCCATGGCCGACATCATCTGGCTGAAAAAAGCCGCGCAGGTGGCGCTGGATGCGGGTATTCCGCACTTTAATGTGAGGAAGAAGCAAGTGTCGAAGAAGTTCAATGCGAAAGCGCACAGAAGCTTGAGCGTGGTTGAGGGAGTCATTGAGCTCGACAACGATCCGATGCATGCCGAGTACGATGCTAACGAGATTCTGTCTTTGGTTCTACCGGAATACGGACAATAAAAAAAGGCCGCTTTCGCGGCCTTTTTCTTTTCAACATCTATTTTATTCTTAGAGGTGAATCACGATTTCAGCGTGGCTTCCGTTCTTCGTAATTTCGAATGGAACTTCAGCAGCTGGAAGGAATGCTGTCTCAGCGTCACAGTCAGTCACTTCGATTTTCACTGCAGCTGTGTTCGGAACTTTATAGTCATTCATTGTGAGTGACTGTGGGTTCGTTTCGCGGTCGATGAAATAAGTCTGCTTGTCAGCACACTCGTTCACAACAACTTCATCGTTCACTGAAATCATCGACTTCTCAGGAAAAGATCTTCCTTCGAGGAGGATTTTCCAGTTAGCAGATGTGATCAACTGATCAACAGCTGGTTGTCTGTTTTTTGAACTTGAAGAGTGGTCTCCGCAGCTCACGAGAGTAAGAAGTAAAGCACCGGAAGCAACAACGTTCATGAGTCTCATTTTTCCATTCCTTTTTAAAAGATGAGTAGTGATTGGTGGCCCGTTCGGGCCTCTCGCGCAAAATATAGTTGAATAATTCAGGGTGTGAAGTAGCGCCGGCAGTCCGAAACCGATAACTCAGACCGATGGAAGCAGCGAGGTAAGTGAACAAAAGGAAATGGTTTGAAGGAGGAACTCAAGACAGGCCCGGCGAAGTCCAAAATTTACATGAAGGACTTACGCCGGGTGTGAATGTTTAAGACAATGTTTAAATATTACTGTTTCGCGGCCCAGTCATCGAGTTTCTGCTCGAGACTCGCTAATGGCATAACGCCATCTCTCAGGACTTCATCATGGAAAGCCGAAAGCTTGAAATTGTTTCCGAATTTTTCCTGATATTTGTTTCTGAGTTCACGGATCTTGAGAGCTCCCACTTTATACGAGAGTGCCTGACCAGGAA